>LIAY01000001.1 GCA_001438965.1 Microbacteriaceae bacterium BACL25 MAG-120322-bin65
CGAGCTCGGGTAAGTTCCTAGAAATCAACCGCAACCTGGTCGAGGCACTGCGTGAGCGTGGCCTGTGGGAGTCCACTCGTGAGGACATCCTCCGTAGCCAGGGAGACATCCAGGGCATCGAATCAATTCCTCAGGAGCTCAAAGACATCTATAAGACAAGCTTCCAGCTTTCCTCATTCGCGTTCTTGGAGGTTGCAGCGAGGGCTCAGAAGTGGATTGATCAGGCCATTAGCCGCAACATGTATTTAGAAACCCGGGATATCGATGACCTCATGTCGATTTACTCCGGTGCCTGGAAACGCGGCGTCAAGACCACCTATTACCTGCACATGAAGCCTCGCCACACTGCCGAGCAGTCGACAGTGAAGGTTAATAAGTCTGCGCAGGTTAATGATTCAGGAGCGTCCACCCCGAGAAAAGGTTTCGGGGCAGCGCCCAAGACAACACAAGAGCCCCTCGCCGCCGCAGCCACCCCCAAAAAGGGCTTTGGTTTCGGTTCCACACCTCAGGCAGGGGAGTAAGCACGATGAACTCTCTCGCCACAGACACGGTTGACGGTTACGCCGTTCCCACAGACCCAATGGAACTACTGCAGTGCGATAGCTGCCAGTAGGCCACAACCCCTAAAAAACGACTCGAAAGTAAAGGAAAAACGATGGGAATTCTCGGACAAGGAGTACAAGAAGGTCTCCTTCTGAAGCCAGTGAAGTACAAGTGGGCAATGGATCTCTACGAACAGGCGGTGGCTAACACCTGGTTCCCCAACGAAATTCAGTTGGGTGAAGACATTGCTGATTTCAAAAAGATGACCGATGAAGAGCGTCACGCGATCACTTTCTTGATGAGCTACTTCAACCCCAGTGAACTGCTGGTCAATAAAGCTCTCGCCTTTGGCGTTTACCCCTACATCAATGCCCCCGAGGCGCACCTCTACCTGGCCAAGCAGATGTGGGAAGAAGCCAACCACTGCATGAGCTTCGAGTATGTCTTGGAGACGTTCCCGATTGACCGTGAGGCCGCCTACGCACAGCACGTGGATGTGCCCTCGATGGCCAGGAAAGAAGAATTTGAAGTCGGCTTCATCCGTCGCATGACGGAGGAAACCATCGACATCACCACCACTGAGGGCAAGCAAGACTTTGTGCGCAACCTGGTTGCTTACAACGTCATCCTCGAAGGTATTTGGTTCTATTCGGGCTTCATGGTCGCGTTGAGCTTCCGCCAGCGCAACCTGTTGCGTAACTTCGGATCCCTCGTGGACTGGATTGTTCGAGACGAGAGCCTGCACTTGAAGTTTGGAATGAACCTGATTCTTACTGTCTTGGAAGAAAACGAAGACCTGCAAACGCCGGAGTTCGCTAGTGAGATTCGCCAGATGATTATTGATGCTGTCGAAATGGAAGAGCAGTACAACCACGATCTGCTCCCCAACGGAATCTTGGGCCTCAATGCCAACTACATCAACCAGTACGTGAAGTATTTGGCTGATCGCCGTTTGGAAGAACTCGGCTTTGAAACCGAATACAACGTGAGCAACCCGGCTAAATGGATGGCCACAGCCAATGACACGTTGCAGTTGGTGAACTTCTTTGAGTCGACCAATACTTCTTATGAAGTAAACGCCACGTCAACGAAGTAGGTTCGCTAGAACTTAGGCAAAACAGCATTGCAGTGGGAGAAGCCAGCGACGGAGGCTTCTCCCACTGTTTTTGCCACCTAAGCCAACGAAGTGTGAGGATGGGCATATGAAAACTCCTGCGAACCAGCCTTCCCGGATGCTCAACACGGGGGACTCCATTCCTCAGCTAGGAATTGGTGTCTTCAAAGTTGATGACGATGAATGCGAACGTGTTGTCTTAGAGGCACTCGAGGTTGGCTATCGCCATATCGATACGGCCATGATCTACCGCAATGAGGCAGCCGTGGGCCGGGCTATCGCCCACAGCGGTATTCCCCGCGAGGAACTCTTTGTCACCACCAAACTCTGGAATGCCGACCAAGGTGCGGATGCGACCGCTGGTGGGTTAGCAACAAGTTTGGAACTTCTAGGCCTGGAGTATGTCGACTTGTATCTCATTCACTGGCCAGCGCCGCTTCGTGACGTGTACGTCGAGACCTGGTTGGCCTTGGAAGAGCTCTATGCCACGGGAGTAACTAAAGCCATTGGGGTGTCAAATTTTGAACCTGCTCACCTCGAGAGGATCTTAGAAGCGGGTTCGGTGGTTCCCGCAATCAACCAGGTCGAGCTTCACCCCGCGTTCCAACAGCGCACTCTGCGCGCCTTCCAGGAGCCTTTGGGTATCCTCACTGAAGCCTGGGGGCCTCTGGGCCAGGGTAAATACGACCTAGCCGAGATTGCCGGTCTAGGCGAGATTGCCCAGGCACACGGAAAGAGCATCCAGCAGGTTGTCCTGCGTTGGCATCTGCAAGAAGGGGTCATTGTGTTCCCCAAGACGGTGCGCAAGCAACGCATGATCGAAAACCTTTCTGTTTTCGACTGGGAACTCAGTGACGAAGAAATGGTGCTGATGAAATCCATGGATGCAGATCGCAGGGTTGGCACACATCCTGAGGATGGCAACTGGTAGGCAGATGAACCGCTTGGATGGGTCGCAAAGCCCCTACTTGCAGTCCCATTCCGATCAGCCTGTGGACTGGTACCCCTGGGGCGAGGAGGCTTTCGCGGAAGCCGCCAGACGGGATTTACCCGTCTTTATCTCTATTGGCTACCAAACCTGCCACTGGTGTCATGTCATGGCGAGGGAGACCTTTAGTAACCCCCTCGTTGGGGAATACATCAACAAACGCTTTATCTCCATCAAGGTCGACCGGGAAGAACACCCTGATGTGGATGCCGCCTATTTGGCTCAGGCGGTGGCCTTTGGGGACAAATTGGGGTGGCCGCTCAACGTCTTTGCTGACTCTCAGGGCGTGGCCTATTTTGCTGCCACTTATTTACCTCCTGTTACGAGAATGAAGCAGCCGTCTTTTCTCGAAGTGGCTAAGACGCTCTCGCGAGCGTGGAACAAGAAACGTAGTGAAGTTCGAGCCAGTACTCGAGCGCTCAAAGAAGCCGTGCACGAAGCAGCGCTGGTTAATGCCAGAACCGGTATTGAGCAGTTTCCAGACCAAGCACGTCTGGCCAAAGCGGCTATGGAGCTAATGAGTCAAGAAGATAAGATGTATGGCGGTTTGGGAACGGGCCCCAAGTTTCCGATGGCTCCAGCCCTCCGATTTCTGCTGAGCCAAGAAGGCCTTGGCAATGAAGAAGCCGGCTTAGCGGGCAGGCGCATTCTTGCCAGTTATGCGCCGTCACCGCTTCGAGACCCCGTTGAGGGTGGATTTTTTCGATATGCCACAAACCGGGATTTCACCTCCCCTCACCACGAGCGCATGCTGAACGACAATGCCAGCTTGCTCACTGCGTATGCGATGGCGGGTTCACTTGATGTTGCTGCCGGGATTGTGTCGTTTTTTCGCAACCAGTTGCTTGGTGAGGGCGCTCTCGCGTCGGCTCAGGATAGTGAAAGCTCCGTTGATGGCCAACCCAACGATGGCGGCTATTACGAAGCAGACGCTTCCACTCGGAGCACCCTAGAGCCACCTCAGCTGGACGACAAAGTCGTTACCGCGTGGAATGGGTTGGCTCTAGAGGCGCTAGCCCATGCCCATCGGGGCGGAGTGGCTGGTGACCCTGGTGGTTTAGGCACGGATATTGCAACCTGGTTGATCGATCACCACATCAAGGACGATGGCAGTGTGATTCGCATGTCCAGAAACGGTGCCCACAGCTCTGCTGTTGCCACCTTGGCTGATTATGGTGGACTCGCACTGGGACTCATTGAGTTGGGGTTAGCCACCCAGCGTGCCGATTTTGTAGCGAAAGGCCGCGACGTTCTCGACTATGTGATGGTCCGCGGCACCAACATCGAGCAGGACCCTGTTTTAGCGGCTCGAGGTTTGGGGTGGACTCCTGATATTTCTGAAGGCGTCAACCCCAATGGCCTCTCACTTTTGGCCCTTGCGAGCATTCGCTTGGCGGCACTGACGGGTAAAGAGGCTTATCGCGAGTATGCATGGTTCCTCGTTTCACCTTTGATGAAGCAGGCCTTGGCCATGCCACAAGGCATGGGTGCTCTGCTCTCAGCACTGAGCGAGCTTGCGACCAGGGCGCGCGAAGTCATTGTCATTGATGATGGTGACTCCACGCTTTCTGACATGGCAAAGAATTACCAACGGACGGGAACGGTGGTCGTCACCGCCAATTCTGCTCAGGCACAACAATTCTTGGATTCTGGATTCAATCTTTTTGAATCCAGAACGTCCGGCTTGAGGGCCACGGCCTATGTGTGCACCGAAGGCGTGTGTGCGCTTCCGGCAACGACACCCGAAGAGTTTGCCCGGCAATTAGAGGACTAAGGAACCCAAGCTTTTCGACACAACTGCCCCTTGGCGCCATAATGCTGTGCCCCAAGTGCTCTTTGTGGCTAAGACTGCGACAATGACTGGGTGCTCATTCTCGCTGCGACACCCATCGGCAATTTGGGCGATGCTAGCCCTCGTTTGGCTCAGGCCCTCGCTAGTGCCGATCTGATCGTGGCGGAAGACACCCGCATGGTTATTAAGTTGATGCGAGCTCTGGGAATAACGACCGAGGCGAACATCATGGCCGCCAATGAACACACTGAGGCGTCGGTGGCAAAAGTGGTGTTGGATACGGCGCTCACGGAATCCGTCGTGGTAGTCAGTGATGCGGGGATGCCGGCCATTAGCGATCCTGGTTATGTTCTCGCCTCCGGCGCACGCCAGCGCAATATTCCCATCACGGTCATCCCGGGCCCCAGTGCGGGGCTTTCGGCGCTTGCCGCCAGTGGGCTACCCACTGATCGTTTTGTGCATGAAGGGTTTATTCCCAAAAAGGGTCGCCAAGGGTATTTTCGCTCGTTAGAAAACCAAACCCGGACCATGATTTTCTTTGAATCCCCCCACCGGCTCGCGGCCTCGTTGCGTGATGCAGCAGAAGTGTTTGGGCGAGAGCGTGAAGCCTGCGTGGCACGGGAGATCACCAAAATGTTTGAAGAGATTGCTCGGGGAACACTCGCTGAGCTAGCTTTGCACTTTGCCGAGGGCACTAAAGGCGAAGTGGTGGTGGTGATCGCCGGTAGGGCAGCCGATTCGATGAGCCTGGATGATGGTGTTGCCGAGGTGGCACGGCTAGTGGCCGAAGGGATGAAGCTCACCGCAGCCTGCGCACAGGTGGCAAAAGACTCCGGTTTAGCTAAGGGCGAGCTCTATCGGGCAAGCATTCCCTCGGGTGCGTAGAATTGACCACCGATGGCTACTTCTGCGAATGACTCCTTTTTTATTGCGACACCCATTTTCTATGTAAATGACGTGCCGCATATTGGCCACGCCTACACCGAGGTGGCAGCTGATGCTCTGTCTCGGTGGATGCGCCAAAGCGGAATGGACACCTGGTTTCTCACCGGGACCGATGAGCATGGACAGAAGATCATGCGCACCGCCTTAGCCAATGGGGTAAGTCCGAAAGAGTGGGCCGATCGCCTGGTGGAGCAATCCTGGAAGCCACTGCTCCAGACGCTGGACCTGGCTAATGACGACTTTATTCGCACCACCGAGGCCCGCCACGAAGTGGCGGTCACAAAGTTTCTGACCCTGCTGCATGACAAAGGCTTTATTTATCAGGGTGAGTATGAAGGTTTCTATTGCGTTGGCTGTGAAGAATATAAGCCGGCAGCCGACTTGGTCGATGGCGTTGGTGAGTTTGAAGGCCAGAAAGTGTGCCAAATCCACGGACGACCTGTGGAGGTTTTGAAGGAAGAAAACTATTTCTTCAAAATGAGTGATTTCCAGCAGGATCTGCTGGACCTGTATCAATCTCAGCCCGATTTCATTCAACCGCCCAGCGTGCGCAACGAAATTATTGCTTTTGTGAATCGTGGCCTGGACGACCTTTCGATTTCGCGCTCCAACATCGACTGGGGTATTGAGGTGCCCTTCGATAAGAGCCACGTGACCTATGTGTGGTTTGAAGCACTGCTTAACTACATCACTGCCACCGGGTGGGGTTCTGATGAGGAAACGTTTGCCAGGCGGTGGCCTGCCATCCAACTGGTTGGAAAAGACATTGCCCGTTTTCACGCGGTGATTTGGCCGGCCATGTTGATGGCCGCTGGTTTAGCTCCGCCTAAGAGGGTCTTCGCTCACGGTTGGTTGCTTGTTGGTGGCGAAAAAATGTCCAAATCGAAGCTCACCGGTATTGCCCCGACCGATATCACCAGCGTCTTTGGCTCGGATGCCTTTCGCTATTACTTCCTTCGCGCCATCACCTTTGGTTCTGATGGTTCCTTTAGCTGGGAGGACCTCTCTGCCCGCTATGAAGCGGAGTTAGCTAACGGCTTAGGAAACTTGGCCTCACGCGTGATCGCCATGATTACGAGGTATCGAGACGGTGTGATACCCGATGGTGCACCAGGTTCCGCTCCAGCTGAAGCCGCTCTGCAAGCGGTCATGGCAGAGGCTGTGCCGGCAGCCGATGCGGCAATGAATGCCTTTGCCCCCCATGAGGCCTTGGGGCAGTTATGGCGGATTGTGGATGCCACTAATGGCTATATCACCGAACAAGAACCGTGGGTCTTAGCCAAGGATCCGCAGGAGGCGCAGCGCTTGGATGCGGTGCTCTATAACGCTGCCGATGCTTTGCGCTGCCTTGCTGTGACACTCTCACCCTTTATGCCCCAGGCCACTCACAAGCTCTGGGTCGCACTCGGTATGCCGGGGTCGCTACAAGATCAGAACATCCCCGACGCGGGCTTCGCGGGAGGCTTGACTCCCGGTGTGAGCGTTGGGGAATTACTACCGCTGTTTCCTCGCATTGACCCAGAAGCCTAAAAGTCATGGCGAATTCTGGCGACTCGCTACCTGCTCACCTTCGCCAACGAAGGGATGGGTCCTCCGGTGATCGCACCAGTTCCTATCCGCCAGCACCACCAGCACTGTCGGTAGGGGTTTATGACAATCACGCCCACCTGGAATTTGCAGCTGGTGATAATCCGATGGATTACAGCACGCATCTCGATCAGGCCGGTGCCGTGGGAGTGCTCGGTGTGGTTCAAGTGGGCACGGATGTGGAAACATCGCAGTGGTCTGCAGCATTAGCCAGCAGGGAACCTCGAGTGCTAGCAGCAGTGGCTATTCACCCGAATGAGGCTCCGCTTTTGGCTCAGGCAGGAAAACTGGATGAGGCGATGGCGGCTCTTGATGAGCTAGCTTCGATGCCACGAGTTGTGGCCATTGGCGAGACTGGCCTAGATTTTTTCCGCACCGCAGAGCCACTGCGCGAAGCCCAGAAAGAGGCTTTTCGTGAGCACATCGCTCTGGCTAAAAAACATGACCTAGCTCTGCAGATTCATGACCGGGATGCGCATCAGGCCGTAGTGGAGGTGTTGCTCGAGGTGGGCGCCCCTGATCGAACTGTCTTTCACTGTTTTAGCGGTGATCGGGAACTAGCTGGAATCTTGACCGAGCACGGCTGGTATGCCTCTTTTTCCGGCACGGTGACGTTCAAAAATTCTCACGACCTGCGTGAGGCGCTGCAGGTTATGCCCCGCTCTCACATTCTGGTGGAGACCGATACGCCGTTTTTGACACCAGATCCCTTTAGAGGCAGACCCAATAGCCCTTATATGGTGCCCTACAGCGTCCTATCCATGGCTGCCACCTTGGGGATGGAACCTAGCTTGTTGGCCGCTCAGCTCACCAGTAATACCCATGATGTTTATGGTGGCTGGGGCGATATGCCACTGGACCCGTTGGGATCTGTCCTTGATGGCCGATAAAGCTCGGTTACTCGGTGCGAGCGAACTGCGAGCGCTCGCGGTCGAAATTGGTATGGTTCCCACAAAAAAACTGGGCCAAAACTTTGTTCATGATGCCAACACAATCAGACGCATTGTTTCCTTGGCCCATGTGACAGCCAGCGAGCACGTGTTGGAAGTGGGCCCAGGGCTTGGCTCACTAACGCTTGGATTAGTCGAAACCGGTGCGATGGTGACCGCGGTGGAAATTGATCCACGCTTGGCAACATTGCTGCCGCGCACCGTGGCCGCTCACGTGCCCGAGGCCAGGCTGAATGTGGTGTGTGCAGATGCTTTGGCGATTGTGGATTTACCCGCGGATATTTCGGTGGTGGTCGCCAATCTTCCCTACAACACGTCTGTGCCGATTGTGTTGCACCTGCTGCGCTCGCTTTCCTCTATCGAGCGCGTGATGGTGATGGTGCAAGCTGAGGTAGCCCAGAGATTGGCAGCCACGCCGGGATCGAAAGCATACGGTGGCCCCAGTGTGAAGGCGGCCTGGTTTGGCCAGTGGTCTGTTGCCGGCCCCGTCTCGAGGCAAGTTTTCTGGCCGATTCCCAATGTTGATTCACTCTTAGTGGGCATGATCGCAAGGCCCAACCCTGGCGATGAAGCACTCAGAAAAATCGTGTGGGATTTAGTCGATCACGCTTTTGCCACCAGGCGAAAGATGGCGCGAGGAGCGCTCGCTCAGTATGTCGGCAACGAGCGCGTTAGTCATGTGATTACCGAGGCTGGGCTCAACCCTGAGGACCGTGGTGAGCAGTGGAACTTGGATGATTTTGTGGCTTTAGCCAAAGTTGTGGCTTCGTTGTAGCCAAACGCTCGCAAAGTTCCACCTCGTTATGGCCCCTGGGCGGGTAACCCGCCCCGCCATCGATACGCTTGGGGGATGGTGGACTCGGTCACGGTTAAAGCGCCGGGAAAAATCAACCTGATTTTGCGAGTGGGTGCACCTGGTCCTGATGGCTATCACGACCTGGTGACCTGTTTTCATGCTGTTGATATCAGCGAAACCATTACTGTCGCTCACGCCGACGAGTTCTCACTCAGTGTTGCTGGCAGTGTCTCGCTAGATGAAATTCCCCTGGGTGGCGACAATCTGGCCATTCGGGCCGCAAAAGCGCTTGCAGCACTGAGTGGCTATCAAGGTGGCGCCAAAATAACTATTGATAAGCAAGTTCCCGTGGGTGGGGGAATGGGCGGGGGCTCCGCTGATGCGGCCGGGGCACTTGTCGCGCTCAACGAGCTTTGGGAAACCGGGCATGACATAGCGGAACTATTGGCTGTGGCAGCACCACTGGGTGCCGATGTTCCTTTTGCCCTTCTGGGTGGCAGCGCGGTAGGGCGGGGCCGAGGGGATCAGCTCACCTCCGTGCCATCGGGCGTTTTCAACTGGGTTCTTGTTCCCAGTGCGGTTCATCTTTCGACACCTCAGGTGTATGCCACACTCGACGTGCTTCGAGGCGACGAGGCTGTAGTGGCCCCACGCGAGCCCTCCGAAGAATTTTTTGCAGCGATGGCCTCAGGCGACGCAACAGCGTTAGCGCCCTTACTGGTGAACGATCTAGCCCCGGCAAGCCTGGAACTCCATCCTGATCTGGCCAGAACCTTGTCCCAGGGCAAGGGCTTAGGCGCGCTGGCTGGCATGGTCTCCGGTTCGGGGCCAACGCTCGTGTTTTTAGCAGCGGATGCGCAGGGAGCCGAGCACTTAGCCCTGGGTCTTGAAGCCGGCGGTCACCGTGCGCTGAGGGTTACTTCACCGGTTCAGGGAGCTCATCTGGTGGAGTCTCGCTGACATCTTTTTGGAAGATGCTGAGCAACACCAAATAGATGGCGCCGAGTACTAAGAAAATATCGGCGACGTTACCCACAAAAAAACCGGAGTAGTCGATGAAATCGACAATGTGGCCCCTGCCAAATCCCGGTTCGCGTAGAACCCGATCACCTAGGTGACTAATCGCTCCACCCAGTAGAGCAGCGATTCCAACACCCCACGAGATTTTGGCATTACGGTAAGCAAAAATTGTGAGCCCCACGACGGCGAGACCGGCAAATATGGTCAAAATCCAGGTGAAGTCAGAGGCCAAGCCAAAAGCTGCGCCCGGGTTATAGACCAGGCGCCAACCCAGAACCTCGCCTAAAACGGGAGGATATTCGCGAAGTACCAGTGTTGATTCTGCCCACCATTTGGTGGCCTGGTCGAACCCCACAATCACAACGGCTGCCAATCCAACCCAGATTCGGAGCTTTCGTGATGGCGTAGCGGTCGTGGTCACAGAGACTCCTTGGCCAGTTCGATGCTGGCAGTTCGGGCAAGCTTGGCTAAAAAGAGTATTCCACGCCTAGCTTGCTAGCGAGGTTCGCGGCTTTCCACATCGAGGCTGAGCACTCGCAGGGCGCTAGCCATAATGGCTTGTTCTTCCTTAGTGACCGCGCTTAAGAGATCCTGTTCGGCCTCGACCAGGGTCGCAAAAGCAGTGTCGACGGCTTTGAGTCCGGCGGTGGTGATCCGCACTACGACCCCACGACCGTCATCGGGGTCAGAGGATCGGGTGACCAATCCGCGCGTTTCAAGCTTGGTCAACCGGTGGGTCATCGCGCCCGAGCTGATTAAGGCTTGGGCCATGAGAGCACCGGGGCTTTGTTGATATGGCTTGCCCGCTCTTCTGAGAGCCGCCAAAACATCGAATTCCCACGATTCCAGACCAGAAGATTTGAAAGCTTCTCTGCGGAAACGATCCACCCTTTTTGCAATGCGGGTGACCCGAGATAGGACTTCCAGTGGGGAAACATCCAGATCGGGTCGTTCCCGGCGCCACGCAGAAACAATGTGATCTACATCATCTCCGGGCGAGCTCATCACACCATTATCCGTCCTCTGGCACAATAGGGGAGGCCCTTGGGTCATTCCGCCTTGGTGTAACGGCAGCACGACAGCCTTTGGAGCTGTTAGGTCTAGGTTCGAATCCTGGGGGCGGAGCTACGGTGACCATGTGTTTGGTCACCACAATCGTGGCCGGATGGGCTTAAATGGTGGGTATGACCGATCAGGCGCTCGCAGTCGTGGTCCTGGCCGCAGGTGCCGGAACCCGGATGAAATCAGCAACCCCCAAGGTGTTGCACCAACTTAGTGGCGTCCCCCTCATCGGTCACGTACTCTCCACGGCTATCGCACTCGAGCCCGAACACATCGCAGTGGTAGTTCGACACGAACGCGATGAGGTCGCTCGGGTTGTTGCTGAGTATGCACCCGATGCCCTCATTGTTGATCAAGACGATGCGCCCGGCACCGGTCGCGCCGTGGAAGTGGCCTGTGACGCCCTGCCGGATTCTTTTAGCGGAGTCGTGGTGGTCATCAGCGGCGATGTCCCGTTGCTTGATTCCGATACCTTGCGTGCCGTGATCGCTCATCATCGAGAGCAACAGGTCGCAGCGACACTCATCTCAACCCTGCCGGAGGACCCCACCGGCTATGGCCGGATCATTCGCGACGATGATGGCCAGGTGATTCGTGTTGTCGAGCACAGCGATGCAAGCGATGAAGAACGAGCGATCCAAGAGGTCAACGCCGGAAGCTACGTATTCGATAGGAAACTTGTTCACTCGGCGCTGGGCACGCTGGCCACCCACAACGCTCAAGGAGAAAAATATCTCACCGATGTGATCGAAGCTCTTTGGGCCGCAGGCTTGGGTGTTCACGCTATTCGGGTGGAAGACGATTGGCTCCTCCAAGGCATCAACGACCGAGTTCAACTCAGCGATGTGCAGTCCCGGCTCAACCGGATGATTGTTCGCGGCTGGCAGCTCGCCGGTGTGACCGTACAAGACCCGGGGAGCACCTGGATTGAATTAGGTGTGGAGTTAGCCCCAGATGTAGAAATTTTGCCAGGAGTCCAACTGCGCGGTCAGACCCGGGTGGAAACCGGCGCCATCATTGGCCCTGATTCCACGTTGCTCGACACGGTGGTCGAATCCGGTGCTCATGTTGTGCGCACTCACGCCCAGGGAGCACACATTGAGGCGGGAGCCACTGTTGGTCCCTTTAGTTTTCTCCGACCCGAGGCACATGTTGGCCCTGATGCCAAAGTTGGCGCGTTTGTGGAAATCAAGAACTCGCACTTACACCGTGGCGCGAAAGTGCCCCACCTGAGTTACATAGGCGATGCCGATATTGGAGAGGGCGCCAATATTGGCGCTGGGGCTATCACGGCAAATTATGACGGTGTGAGTAAAAACCGCACCGTCATCGGCGCACAGTCCAAGACCGGCTCACACACAGTTTTTGTTGCACCCGTGCAGCTAGGAGATGGTTCTTACACCGCAGCTGGAGCGGTAGTGCGCCGCGACGTGCCCCCGGGGGCTCTCGCCATGAGCGTCTCCCCTCAGCGCAACCTGGAAGGTTGGGTTGAAGCTAACCGCCAAGGCTCGCCGTCTGCCAGCGCCGCATCCAAGGCTAAGGACGCTAAACATTAACTAATGAAATCTCTCCACCAAGGTCGACGATCGATAAGGCGATAATCTCGTGAGCATGATCACCACCACGTCGAAGAAAAAGCTTGTGCTTGTCAGCGGGAGGGCTCACCCGGAACTGGCCAGACAGGTCGCTGCGGAGCTTGACACGGAGCTGGTTCCCACCGAGGCTCGCACTTTTTCCAACGGGGAAATTTATGCCCGCTATGGGGAAAGCGTTCGAGGCTGCGATGCTTTTGTGCTTCAATCTCACACCCGGCCGATCAACGAATGGCTGATGGAGCAACTCATTATGGTCGATGCCCTCAAGCGCGCAAGCGCAAAGCGCATCACTGTTGTGGCACCGTTTTATCCCTATGCTCGCCAGGATAAGAAGGGCCGAGGGCGTGAACCTATTTCGGCAAGGCTCGTGGCGGACATGTTCAAAGCCGCTGGTGCTGATCGAATCATGAGTGTTGATTTACACGCCGCTCAAATTCAGGGTTTCTTTGATGGCCCTGTCGATCACTTGTTCGCGATGCCGGTATTGCTGGAGCATTTCCAGAAGCAGTTGGATCCGGCAACCCTGACCGTGGTTAGCCCGGATATGGGCCGCGTGCGAGTGGCCGATACTTGGAGTGACAAACTGGGCGTTCCACTCGCCATCATTCACAAGCGTCGCGACCCGCGGGTTCCCAATGAGGTCTCGGTGCACGAAATTGTGGGTGAGGTAGAAGGCCGCGTCTGTTTGCTCGTTGATGACATGATCGACACCGGTCGCACTATTGCCAAGGGTGCCCAGGCTTTGAAAAACAGTGGCGCCACCTCCGTGGTGGTTGCGGCCACACACGCTGTTTTTTCTGACCCAGCCACCGAGGTGTTGCAATCGGAGTGGATTGATCAGGTTGTCGTCACCGACACTCTGCCCCTGGCCGCGGAGAAGAGATGGGACCGCTTGACCGTGTTGCCTATTGCACCTTTGTTAGCGCGCGCCATTCGTGAAGTGTTCGAAGATGGATCTGTGACATCCATGTTTGATGGAGCCGCTTAAGTCCCCGTTAGTGGAATTAGGCGCGGTGCGCCGGGGATGATGCCCAAGTGGGCAACAAAGGTTTCTTCCCCATTGAACATTCCTGCATAACAGTTCCAACCGATCAGGCTGGGACGCGTGATATTAAAGCGGGCGTAAGCGTCTGTGGCGCCGGGGGCATAGTAAGCAACGGCGATGCTGCACGCGTAGGCAGCGGTTCGAGCTTGGGTGGTCCAGGTGATGAGAACCCCGGGTAGCACCAAGGCAGCAATGGCCAAACTGACAACAATGCGCATCCACAGTTGGCGCCGTGGCGAGCGCAGTGGGCGCTGGTCCTCTTCGAAGTCTTCTGCGTTAATACTCATGTTCACCCCACAGTCTTTCATGCTGGCTATAGTGTCGCCGTGGCGAGGTTAGTACGGACACTGGGGCCTACCGGGGCAATCGGTATTGGCGCAGCATCCATGGTCGGTGCTGGTGTTTTTTATGTCTGGGCGCCGGCGGCCGCACTGGCTGGATCCTGGCTACTGGTGTCGTTGATGATCGCGGGCAGTGTTGCCCTCGTTAACGCAGTGACCATGGCGCAACTGGCGCTGCATAACCCGGTATCGGGTGGGGCTTACCAATTTGGTCGAAAATATGTGTCACCTCGGGCGGGGTTTCTTGCGGGCTGGATGTTTCTCACCGGTAAGACAGCTTCGGCCGCCGCGATTGCCGTCATTGCCGCTCGTTATCTGGCACCGGATTACGCAACCATCCTTGCTGTGGGGTTGCTCGCTGTTTTTGCCCTGGCCAACCTGAGTGGGCTGCGCACTACTGCGGGGATGAGTATCGCCATTGTCACTCTGGTGGTGGCCATGTTGGTGGCGATTATTTTCCAGTCAGGATTTGCTGGCGGCAATGCTGAGACCTCACACTTTGGCGGTGTCTATGGGGTGGCGCAGGCTGCAGGTTTGATGTTTTTTGCCTTTGCCGGGTACGCCCGCATGGCCACACTGGGCGAAGAAGTGAGAAACCCGACGGTCGTGTTGCCTCGGGTGATTGTGGGGACACTCGTGGGTGTCTTAGTTCTCTATGCCGTTCTCGGTGCGGCCTTGATTGGCAACCTTGGTGTGGGCGCGCTCGCCACCAGTGTTGCCCCGATAGCAGATCTGGCACCGGATTCTTGGCGCGTTGTGGTGATCGCCTTCGCGAGTCTTGCCAGCCTGGGATCCTTGGCAGCAATTTTGGCTGGATTATCCAGAACGTCGATGGCCATGGCCCGACAGGGAGATTTGCCGATTTTTCTGGCCCGCGTGTGGCCTCGGACATCGTCACCGGCGGTGGCGGAGATAACCATGGCCATCATCGCTATCGTCCTCGCTGTGTTGGTTGATCCCGTGTGGTTGGTGGGGGCGTCTTCCAGTGCGGTGTTGAGCTATTACGCCATTGCTCACCTCAGTGCGATCGGCCAGCCAGAGCGCGAGCGGCTGATTCCCCGGGTGGTGCCGTGGGTGGGTTTAGTGGCGTGTGTGGCGTTGGTGGCAACCCTTCCGTGGCAATCTATTGCCGTTGGCGGGGTATCCGCAGCCCTTGGGCTGACCATCTGGGGGCGCGTTGAAAGGCGTCGGCGTAACCACAGTTAGACGAGTAGGCCTAGTCCGGGGTAGCATTACTAGGTACTTCGGCGAGGAAGTGTTGTCAAGACTCACTTCGTAATCGACGCGGTGGAGTGGGCTCCCAAGGTCTCTCCTCACGCTAGGGCGTTCGAGTTGCAGAAATCTTAACCACTAAAGGGAGCACTATTTATCATGGCCGACAATCTTCTTGATGCGGACGTCCGCACTTCTTTCGGAAAAGGCGCTGCACGTAAGTTGCGCGCTGCTGGCAAAATCCCCGCCGTTATTTACGGTCACGGTAGCGAACCAGTTCACGTGGCGCTTCCCGCCCACGAGACGACGCTGATTGCTCGTCGCGCGAACGCGTTGCTTGATCTCAAAATGCCAGAAGATCAGCAGTTGGTGCTGATTAAAGACATTCAGCGCGACCCCGTGCGCCAGATTATTGAACACCTTGACTTGGTCATCGTCCGTAAGGGTGAGAAAGTCACCGTTGATATTGCCGTTCACGTAGAGGGCGAGCCTTACCCCGGCACCATGGTTCAGCTAGAGAACAACACGGTCAGCGTGGAAGCCGAAGCTACCCACATTCCTGAATCGGTTTCCGTCAGCGTTGAGGGCATGGAAGAGGGCACCCAGGTTCACGCTGGCGAGCTCGAGCTCCCTGCTGGATCAACCTTGGTCAGTGTCCCCGAGATGCTCATTCTCAGTATCCAGCAGCCTCCTAAGGCCGAGGAAGAAACACCCGTTGTTGCTGAGGAATCTGACGCGCCTGCTGCCGGTGACTCAGAAGACTCTGGCGCTAATGCGGGTGGCGAATAGTCCTGTTTGGGCGATTCTCACCCAAGCGCGAGGGCCTAGGGCCCCAGTGGCTCATTGTGGGGCTAGGTAATCCCGGCCCGCAATACGAGCGAACGCGCCACAATGTTGGCCACCGGGTCATCACCGGGTGCGCACACAGTGCGGGCGTGAGTTTTACCAAGTTCAAAAGCCATGGGATGACGGCGAGCATCACTCACCCCGCGGGGTTGACGATGCGTTTGGCCACACTCTCAAGTTTTATGAACCGATCCGGTAACCCAGTTCAAGCGATGATGGCGTTTCATAAAATTCCCGCGGGGAACCTCGTCGTGGTTCACGATGAGCTCGATTTAGCTCCCGGCGTTGTGCGCCTGAAATTTGGTGGCGGTCACGCTGGGCACAATGGTTTACGCGATATTGCTCAGGCGCTAGGCACCGGTGATTTTTTTCGCATTCGGGTGGGCATTGGTCGCCCCGAAACGAGGCAGCCCACTGCTGACTATGTTTTAGGCCGTTTCAGTGCTGATGCCGAGGCCGCATTACCTCAGACGATTGCGCTGTGTTGTGAGGCAATAGAAG
Source organism: Microbacteriaceae bacterium BACL25 MAG-120322-bin65 (assembly GCA_001438965.1). Taxonomy (GTDB): domain Bacteria; phylum Actinomycetota; class Actinomycetes; order Actinomycetales; family Microbacteriaceae; genus Pontimonas. Next base: position 16,338 of record LIAY01000001.1, read on the forward strand.
CTCTGGTGACCAAGGGGTTAGAGCCTGCACAAGGGCTGATTCACCCCCAGACTGGCAAGTCCCCAGCGTCCTAGACTTGCTCGAGTGACTCTGCGCTTTGTTTCCACCTGGTTAGCCGGTGATGAGGGTTTTCATAAGGCCTTAGAGGCCACCGATCGTGGTGGGTCGGTTGTCTTGCCCACGGGGGCTCAGGCTCCCTTTATCGCTGCGGCCCTGGCCAAGGCGGGATCGGGTTCGACCATGGTGGTCGTGTGCGCGACGGGTCGCGAATCTGATGGTCTGCGGGACCAGCTGCGCTCGGTAGTGGGACCAGGCACTGAGGTGCTGGATTTTCCAGCATGGGAAACGTTGCCTCATGAGCGCCTGAGCCCGCACGCGGAAACTGTCGCTAGACGGCGTTGCGCTCTGCGTGCTCTATATCAAGCAGGCGAGCATCCCCGCGATACGTCGTTGATTGTGGTGGCCTCGATTAGGGCTTTGGTGCAACCGATCAACCCTGAGATTGCCCACTTTGAGCCGTGGGTGGCCACCAAAGATGCCAGCGATCATTCTCTCGATGAGTGGGTTTCCTACCTCGTCCACGCTGCGTATTCGCGAGTTGACTTGGTTACTCGACGTGGTGAGTTCGCTCTGCGCGGTGGAATCTTGGATGTTTTTCCACCTCTTGCGGATCACCCGGTGCGCCTAGATTTCTTTGGCAACACGATTGATCAGATGACCTTTTTCAACGTTTCTGATCAACGATCCCTGCCCGGTGATGTGGAATCGGTGTCTTTGGAACCAGCGCGCGAAATGCTCATTACGGACTCCGTGAAATCCAGGGCCTCTCAACTGGTGAGTGAATATCCAGGACTGGGTCAGCTGTTAGAAAAAATTGCAGCGGGAATCCCTGCTGAGGGGATGGAATCACTGCAACCTTTGCTTGTTCCTGGCCTGGTGTCACCGCTAAGCCTGAGCCCGGCTAGCACCATGATCGTGGAAGTCTCTGCCCAAAAAGTTGCCGCCCGGGCGGAAATACTCCACCACACCAATCGCGAGTTTCTCCATGCCGCCTGGGAAGCTGCGGCCATGGCCGGTACTAGTGCACCGATTGATCTAGCCTTGGGCGATTTTCTCTCCCGCGATGATGTGGTCGCTGGCGCGGCCCCCAGGCCATGGGTGTCCCTGGATGCTCTGGATACTGGTGACGGCGCAGCGCTGCGCCCCAAGGTTTCCCCACTACCCGTGGGGGCAGGGGGAGTGGACGAGGTTTGGGAGTTTGTGGCCGAGCGCGCTGCTGCTGGCGATCGCGTGGTGTGTGTGGCAGCAGGAGCTGGCCTTATCGAGCGAACCGGTGACGTTTTAGGTGAGCGGGATATTCCCCACCGCGTTGTTGACAGTGATGACCCCGAAGTGACCCCCGGTGTCGTGTTGGTCGCCCAGGGTGGCTTGGTGGATGGTTTTTGGTTGCCTGAGGCAGGCCTGGTGGTGGTGTGCGAGAAGGAGCTCTATGGCAAAGCGGTGAGTGCCTCGCGTCGCAGTAATCGCACGCTCGCCACCAAACGCACCCGGGTGGTTGACCCGTTGCAACTGAGTTCCGGGGACTATGTCGTTCATGACACCCACGGGGTGGGACGCTTTGTGGAACTTGTCACCCGGGAAATCTCAACTGGTGGCCGAAATGCGATGACCAGCCAGCGTGAGTTTGTGGTCTTGGAATACGCACCCAGCAAACGTGGGGGACCATCAGATCGGCTCTATGTTCCCACCGATCAGCTCAATCAGCTCAGCCACTATGTCGGTAGCGATCAGCCTGCACTGTCAAAAATGGGTGGATCGGATTGGTCCTCAACTAAGGGCAAAGCTAGAAGAGCTGTTCGCGAGCTTGCCGTTGACTTAGTCACGCTGTATTCGGCCCGCATGGCGGCGCCCGGCTACGCATTTTCGCCCGATACACCGTGGCAAAGAGAGCTCGAAGAGGCATTCCCGTTTGTGGAAACCCCCGATCAGGTGACCACGATCGATGAGGTCAAAGCCGATATGGAGCGCCCCATCCCGATGGATCGTCTCATCGCCGGCGATGTGGGTTTTGGTAAGACCGAGATTGCCGTGCGGGCGGCTTTCAAAGCCGTTCAAGATAGCAAACAGGTTGCCGTTATTGCGCCCACCACCTTGCTGGTCAAGCAGCATATGGAAACTTTCCAGGAACGCTACGCGCCCTTCCCGGTGAGAGTGCGAGCCCTGTCCCGTTTTCAAACAGATTCTGAAGCCAAAGATGTCATTGCGGGTCTCGCCGATGGCAGCGTTGATGTGGTGATCGGAACCCACCGTTTGCTTGCTAAAACGGTGAGCTTTAAAGATTTGGGCCTGATCATCATCGATGAGGAACAGCGCTTTGGCGTGGAGCACAAAGATTCCTTGAAAGCACTGAAAACCAATGTTGATGTGTTGGCGATGAGTGCCACCCCGATTCCTCGAACACTGGAGATGGCGGTTACGGGTATTAGGGAAATGTCGACACTGGCAACCCCGCCGGAACAGCGCCACCCCATTTTGACTTTCGTAGGGCCCTACAACGACGCGCAGGCGGTGGCGGCGATTCGTCGCGAGCTGTTGCGCGAAGGCCAAGTGTTCTTTGTCCATAACCGGGTTTCGAGTATCAATCGTGTTGCTGCCCGGATAGCCGAACTGGTGCCCGAAGCTCGCGTTGGCGTGGCGCATGGCCAGATGCCCGAATCTGAACTTGAGGCCACCATGGTCGATTTCTGGGAGCGACGCTTTGATGTCCTGGTTTCCACCACGATTATTGAAACCGGCCTGGATGTGACCAACGCGAACACGCTGATCATTGATCGAGCAGAGCGTTATGGCTTATCCCAGCTGCACCAGCTTCGCGGTCGGGTGGGACGCGGCCGGGAGCGCGGGTATGCCTATTTGCTTTATGACGCCGAGGCTCCAATGGGCGAAAACGCCCACGATCGCTTAGCAACCTTGGCCGCCACTACAGATTTGGGTGGCGGAACACGGATAGCTCTCAAAGACCTGGAAATGCGCGGTGCGGGAAATATGCTGGGCGCCGAACAAGCGGGACACATCCAGGGCGTGGGATTTGATTTGTATTTGCGCATGGTGGGTGAAGCCATTGCCACCTTCCGTGATGAAGTTGCTCCGGGGGTGACCGAATTGCGTCTTGAGCTGCCCGTGGACGCTCGAATTCCCTTGAGCTACATCGATAGTGAGCGTTTGCGTTTAGAGATCTATCAAAAGCTTTCTGGTGCCGCTGCGCCGAGTGCCGCCAAGGATGCTATTGATGAGGTGGTCGAGGAAATGAGAGACCGCTACGGCGAGCTTCCTTCCGAGGTTGAAACGTTGGTTCGGGTGACCAGACTGCGACGTCAGGCTATGGCTAGCGGGCTCAGCGAGGTCATCGTTATCGGCCACAAGCTTCGTGTGGTGGGACCGCCGCTGCCCGATTCGCTCAAAGTACGACTAGCCCGCTTGTATCCCAAAGCAACCTATATGGCCCCAGCAAGAGTCGCCCTGATTCCGGTGCCCGAGGATTACACGGATCACGCCATGGTCACTTTCGTAGAGGGCGTGCTGGAGGCTTTGTTTCCTGCAGCGGTAGCCCAAAAAACGGCAGACTAGGGTCATGCCACAACATGAGGGCCTTTCGGGGCTCATTGCCACCATGGCCACTCTGCGCTCACCTGGGGGATGCCCGTGGGATTTAGAACAAACCCACGAGAGTCTTGTGCCCTATCTCCTCGAAGAAGTCTTTGAACTTATCGAGGCTCTGGAAGCCGGGACTCGGGCCGACGTCAAAGAAGAACTGGGCGACGTGTTGTATCAGCTTCTTTTTCATGCCGATATCGCCAGTGCTGATCCCCTAGACCCCTTCGACATTGATGAGATTGCCCAGTTGGTGGATCAGAAAATGCGCACCCGTCACCCCCACGTTTTTGCCTCAGGTGATGCCACCACCGTTGCCGAAGTGAGTGCCCGGTGGGAAGAAATTAAGGCGGAAGAAAAAGCGCAGCGAACCAGCGTGTTAGAGGGCATTCCGGACAAACTCTCCGCACTTGCTAGGGCTGCCAGCGTGGTGAAGCGATCACAAGCAGTTCTTGCTTCACACGACACTTCAGAAGGGGCGACATATCAGGGCGAAGCGGAGCTAGGCGAGGTGCTCTTAGCCCTAGTTGCCAGTGCGCGCGCTCAAGGCTTTGACCCTGAGCGCGCGTTGCGAGTGGCAACCCGGTCTTATGAGGACAAGGTGATCGAAGCTGAGCGCGCCCAGAAGCTAGCTAAAGGCCACTAGGCCAACACTTAGTGAGAGAATTGAACAATGGCGGTGACTTCGGCGCGAGGCATGCGGGATTTTCTTCCCCGAGATAAAGAGCGGCGCGATGGCGTCCTTGCGGTTATTGCCGAGACGTATTTGCGCCACGGTTTTGAACCCATCGAAACCCCTGCTTTGGAAGATCTCGAGCGTTTGCACTCTGGTTTGGGCGGCGACAATGAGAAGCTGAGTTTTCAGGTTCACAAGCGCGGTCTGACGGCAGAGGACATCGCCCAGGCGTCCACGCCGGAAGAATTAAGTGATCTCGGGCTTCGCTTTGACCTCACGGTTCCCCTGGCCCGTTTTTATGCATCCAACCACGGAGCGTTACCTCCCGTATTTCGCTCCTTTCATGTGGGGCCAGTGTGGCGAGCAGAGCGGCCACAAAAAGGTCGCTACCGACAGTTTGTGCAATGCGATATCGACATTGTGGGCCAATCCGAGATTCTGGCTGAAGTGGAAACCATGCTGGCGGCAGCTGATGTCTTAGATCGCCTAGGGGTTGCGGGTTGGAGCATGCGGGTCAATGATCGACGCCTACTGCTGGAGCTTCTTGCCTCTGCCGGTATCAACAAAGATCACCACAACACCGCTTTGATTACTTTGGATAAGTTGGACAAAATTGGCGCAGAGGGCGTGCTCCAAGAGCTCAAGGAGAGACTCCCTGAAGGTTTTTCCACTGAAGTGTTAACACCGGTTCTCTCCGGAGTGACACCGGGTTTCGACCCAGAAGCCATCGCCGCAGTGATGGGGGGCTCACTGGCAGCTCTCGATGCGGCAACTCAGTTGTGTTCGTGGGTGGGTGTGGTGGAAGACATTCGTGGCCAAGGAGAGTTTGTTTGGGATCCCACTCTGGTACGCGGTATGGGTTACTACACCGGCTCCATTATGGAAGCTACCCATCCCAACCTGGGGGTCTCTCTCGGTGGCGGCGGACGCTACGACGGGATGATCGGGCGATTCCTTGGTACTGAGGTCCCTGCCGTCGGGTTCTCGCTAGGTTTTGAAAGACTCGTTGAGATTTTGCCCACCGATTCTGTTGCGTCGCCTACTCGAGTTGCTTTGGTCTATGAAGCCGGTAGTGACGTTTCGCACGTGATGAAACTGAAAATGCAGTTGGTTTCGACCGGTCACACCGTTCGGCTTGTTGCTGGGACCAAAAATCGCCGAGCGCTCTATGAGCGCCTCGTCGTGGATGGTTTTTCTCGAGCCGCAGAGGTGGATGATTCCCACCTTGATGCAGAACACCTGCCGTGGCGGGAATTAGACGCCTAGTTACTCACTGGCAACGAAGGCCTTACTAAGATTTAGAGTGGCGTCATCAGCGCCATAGAACTACCACCCGGAAGAGGAACCCTCATGGCCGCCATAGAAGCACTCACTGCCCGCGAAATTTTGGACTCGAGGGGAAACCCCACCCTTGAGGTTGAGGTCCTCCTCGAAGACGGCAGTGTGTCTCGTGCCGCGGTTCCCTCCGGTGCTTCTACCGGCGCCTTCGAAGCCTTTGAGTTACGTGATGGCGACGCATCACGCTATATGGGCAAAGGCGTGCAGAAAGCTATTGCCTCTGTTGTCGACGTATTGGGCCCCGTCATCGAGGGCATGGACGCCAGCGAGCAGCGCATCATCGATCAGACTCTGATAGACCTTGATGGCAGCGATAACAAAGAAAAACTGGGCGCAAACGCCATTTTGGGTGTGTCCTTAGCTGTAGCAAAAGCCGCTGCAGAATCAGCCGATCTTGCCCTGTTCCGTTATGTCGGTGGAGCCAACGCGCATGTTTTGCCAGTTCCCATGATGAATGTCATTAACGGTGGCGCTCACGCCGATACAGCGGTCGACATTCAAGAATTCATGATTGTCCCCATTGGCGCCAGTAGTTTTGCCCAAGCGTTGCGCATGGGGACGGAGACCTACCACGCACTCAAAGCGGAACTCAAAAAGGCCGGCATGCAAACCGGATTGGGTGATGAAGGCGGATTCGCCCCTGAGCTATCCAGTAACCGTGCTGCCCTAGATTTCCTGATGAGCGCTATCGAGGCGGCCGGTTACAAGCCCGGTGAAGAAATTGCGCTGGGTCTTGATGTTGCCGCCACTGAGCTTTACCACGATGGCTCTTACACGTTTGAGGGCTCACAGCGCGATGCTGCCTTTATGGCCAACTACTACGCACAGTTGGTGGCTGACTATCCACTGGTCACCATTGAGGACGCTCTGGATGAAGACGACTGGGAAGGCTGGACATCGCTCACCGAGTCCCTTGGTTCCAAAGTTCAACTCGTCGGCGACGATTTGTTTGTCACCAACCCCAAGCGCCTTGCTAAAGGCATTGAACTAGGAACGGCAAACTCTATTTTGGTGAAAGTGAACCAGATCGGCACTCTCTCTGAAACCCTTGATGCCGTATCGCTTGCTCACACCAACGGTTACACAGCGGTGATGAGTCACCGCTCGGGAGAAACCGAAGACACCACTATTGCCGATCTGGCGGTGGCGACAAATTGTGGGCAGATTAAGACTGGCGCTCCCGCACGCAGTGAGCGGGTTGCAAAGTACAACCAGCTGTTGCGTATTGAAGAAGAGCTCGATACTGCTGCCCGCTATGCCGGGGCTGGCGCGTATCCGCGCTTTTCCACACGCTCTTAGCCATTGGCCTGCGAGCCCATGGGTATAGCTAACATCCAAGTTCTAAACTGAAGTGGTGGCTAGAGAAAAAAAGCGAAAAAAGCCGGCAGGGGCTGCGTCAGCTGCCTCTGTGCTGTTATCGCTTCAGGCATCAGGCTTTGCTGTGACCATTCTGATTTTGTTGGTCGCTGGTGTCGTAATTCTTTCCCCCGCCCTGCGGGTGTTAGCTGAGCAACAGCAGGAGATTTCTCAACTAGAAGACACTCTGGCGGCTAGCAGCTTGGAAGTAGTTCAACTCGAAGAGCAACGCGAACGCTGGAAAGACCCAGCGTATGTCGAAACCCAGGCCAGAGAACGGCTAATGTTTGTCTACCCCGGCGATATCACCTACCTCGTCATTGATGATCTCGAGAGTGATCTAGACAACAGCGAGCGGGATATTTCTCCCGAACTGGTGCACGCAAGCACCGACTGGCGAGAGTCCTTGCTGGCCTCATACCTGATTGCCGCGACAACTAGTAGAAGCGCCGAAGCCTTGGAGCCCGAAACTTCCCCACTGATTCCTTCACCCGATCTTGGCGCCACGCAGTGACGAGCGCGCATGATCTTCCCACCCCTCGCGATATTGAGGTGGTGAGCGACCAGTTGGGTCGACCAGCTAGAGACATCGTGGCGGTGTCTGCCAGGTGCGTGTGTGGCAATCCGGTTGTGGTGATGACAAAACCTCGCCTGGAGGATGGCACCCCTTTCCCTACGGTGTATTACTTGACCCAGCCTGCTGCCACCCAGGCGGCTTCTCGTTTAGAAGCAGAAGCCAAAATGGCCGAATATCAACAACGTTTGGCTGAGGATCCCGAAGCGCTATTTGCCTACCAGAGCGCTCATGAATCCTTTATTGCCACTAGGGAGGCCCTAGCGGTTGTGGAAGAAATCGCTGGGATATCTGCTGGCGGGATGCCCACTCGAGTGAAGTGCCTGCACTCGCTAATGGCTCACGCGCTCTCTGTCGGCCCTGGTGTTAACCCGGTAGGGGATTGGGCGCTTGGCGATACCAACTGGAGTGTCACAACATGTCGTTGCTAAGAGTGCGACCTCTTCTCGCGGTGGCACTAGCTGGTGCCCTACTGGGCCTACCGGCAACAGTCTCGCCAGTGGGCCCCGCACAGGCTGATCAGGTGCGCGAGCGAGAATATTGGCTGGCTGATTATGGAATTGAAAATGCGTGGAGTCTTACCCGAGGCGCTGGGGTGCGCATCGCCATTATTGATACCGGCGTTGACGGCACCCACCCTGATTTAGTGGGTGCCGTAGTTGGTGGAGCCGACTTCTCAGGACTGGGGAGTACCAATGGGCAAACCCCGGTGGGATATGAGCGCCGCCACGGCACCATGGTCGCCTCCTTGGCTGCCGGGCGCGGCAATAACGGCAGTGATGGTGTGCTCGGTAGTGCACCTGAGGCCGAAATATTGAGTTTGTCGGTGAGCTTTACCGGCGGAGTGATTTCCTCTGATGAACAGATTGCTCATGCAGTTCGATTCGCCGTGGATAACGGAGCTGACATTATTTCTCTCTCGCTGACCAGAAACACCAGGGATTGGCCAGAATCGTGGGATGACGCCTTTGGTTATGCCGAAGACAACGATGTGGTCGTCATTGCTGCTGCTGGTAATCGCGGCAGTGGCACGTTGTCGGTGGGGGCGCCGGCCACCATGCCCGGTGTGCTCACCGTCGGTGGTGTGACCCAAGCGGGTGAAGCAAGCGATAGCGCCTCATCACAGGGCATCACTATTGGTGTGATGGCACCCAGTGAAGGCCTGGTCGGCGCCATTCCTGAAGGCGGTTATGTTGCCTGGTCGGGGACAAGCGGGGCCACGCCGATTGTGGCGGGCATTGTGGCACTTGTTCGAGCTCGCTACCCCGACATGAATGCTGCCAATGTAATCAATCGAATTTTGGCGAGCGCTAGACCAGTGGGTAATACGACTCCAGATCCACTCTATGGCTATGGATTGGTCGATGCTTATGCTGCGTTAGTGGATGACGTGCCCACTGTTAGTGCCAATCCCCTGGGCACCATTGATGATTGGGTCACCTTGCATCGACGCCAAGAGGGAACAGCAATTGTGGTGCCCTTAGGGCCCAGCAACGTCATCGAGGAACCCTCCGGCCCCCCACCCTCCGTGGTTTTAGCAACACCGGATACCGTGGGAGATGTTGTGCCCTATCTACTCACCGGCGCCTTCGCGGTGGCTCTCCTGGTGGTTTTAGCCAGTGGGGGTGCTCTTGCATTGGTGAGGTGGCGAAAGAGGTAGGTTTGAACCTGTTCTTTATTGAGAAAAACATAGGTGGCACGTGACTCGAATAGTAATTGTCGGCGGAGGTTACGCCGGTTTTTATACCGCTTTTAAGCTCGAAAGACTCTTACGTCGAGGTGAAGCGGAAGTTGTCGTCATCGACCCGCTTCCCTATATGACCTACCAGCCATTTTTGCCAGAGGTGGCAGCAGGCTCGATTGAGTCCCGCCACGCCATCATTCCCTTGCGACGCCACTTGCCTAAAACCAGGGTTATCAACGCGCGGGTGACCGGTATCAATCATGTCAAGAAGACCGTGACGGTGACCCCTGAAGGTTTGGATGATTTCACTCTGGATTATGACCACGTGGTCATTACTGCTGGCGCTGTATCGAGAACGTTCCCCATTCCTGGTGTCGCCGATTTTGCAATCGGGATGAAGACCATCGAAGAGGCTGTTTCGGTTCGTGATCGGCTCATCGACAACATGCACGTCGCCGCTGATATGCCCCCTGGCCCTGCCCGGGATCGCATGTTAACGCTCGTTGTCGTGGGGGGTGGTTTTGCGGGGATTGAAGCTTTTGCTGAACTACGCAGTTTGGTTTCCTCGATGTTGAAAGAGTTCCCCACGCTCACCATCGATGACACCCACTTCCACTTGATTGAAGCGATGGATCGCATCATGCCAGAAGTGTCGCTCAAGAGCTCGTTGTGGGTGATTAAGAACCTAGAACGACGCCAGGCCCATATTCACTTGAATACCCAGCTCACTAGCGCGGTTGGTGGCAAACTCGAGCTTTCTAACGGCATGACTCTCGAAACAGACATCGTTATTTGGACTGCCGGTGTGAAAGCCCAGTCGATGCTCGGAGGTACAGGTATTCCTTTGGATGATCGTGACCGGATCTGTGCCGGCGCGGATTTGCGTGTGCTGGATGGCGAGACGGTGCTGGAGGGCATGTGGAGCGCCGGAGACGTTGCGAGGGTACCTGATCTCAGCGGCGGGGGAGTGGGCGGTTACTGCGTTCCTAACGCCCAGCATGCTGTTCGCCAAGGAAAGATTTTGGCAAAAAACTTGGCGGCCGTATTGCGCGATGAGAACACTAAAGACTACGTTCACAAGAATTTGGGTGCTGTTGCGGGCCTGGGTGTGGGCTATGGAGTGTTCCAAAGTGGCAACTTCGCGGTGACTGGCCTGTTGGGATGGATTATGCATCGCGTCTATCACGGCTTCGCTATTCCCACTTTTGAGCGCAAAGCACGAGTGTTTACCAACTGGGCGCTCCACCTTATCTGGGGTCGCGACTTTGCCAGTGTGCGCAAAGTGCAGCGCCCCCGCGAATTCTTTGAAGAATTTGCGACCCGGCCAGCGCCGGTGGGCAAGAAAGCAAAGGCGCCCTCTCGCTAACATGGTGAGCTAGCCCCGGTAGCCCAATCGGCAGAGGCAGACGACTTAAAATCGTCCCAGTCAGGGTTCGAGTCCCTGCCGGGGCACCCTCACCAAATTCCAGATTGACCGGAGTAGTGTTATGGCTATGGATGGACTCATAATTCTCGGTGGAATCGTTTTGATCGTTGCCGTAATAGGAATTTACCTGTGGGCGACCTACAACGCTTTGGTGACACTCAACGTTCGCGTTGATGAGGCCTGGAGTGACATTACGGTGCAGCTCAAGCGCCGAGCAGATTTAATTCCGAACCTTATTGAAACCGTCAAAGGCTACGCAAGTCATGAAAGCCAAGTTTTTGAGCAAGTCACCAAAGCCCGAGCGGCGGCATTAGGCGCGAGCGGCCCGGCTGGCGCTGCCGAAGCCGAAAACATGATGCAGAGTGCCCTGAAAAGCATTTTTGCTGTGGCTGAGGCCTACCCACAACTGCAGGCAAGCCAAAACTTCTTACAGTTGCAGGCGGAACTAGTTGACACGGAAGACAAAATTCAGGCCTCGAGGCGCTTCTATAACGGTGGCGTTCGAGAACTCAACACCAAGATTCAGCTCTTCCCCAACACACTTTTTGCCAAGAACTTGGGCTTTAGCGCAAGAGATTTCTTCGAAGTAGAAGACCCCTCCGCCATTGCCCAGGCGCCTCGCGTTCAGTTCTAGTTCTTTAGGCGGGTTACATGTATCGGGCTATTGGCGCGAATAAGCGGAACACCTGGGTCATCATGGCCTTTTTTCTGATCCTCATTGGCGCTTTGGGCTATGCCGCTGATCTCTACATCAGCGGAGGAACCGGAGTGGTGTTTTTCGCCGTTCTTATCGGTGCCACCGCCTATGTCGTCATCCAGTACTACGCATCGGGGTCCCAAGCCCTCTCTCTGGCCGGCGCCCAACAGATCCAGAAGGCCGATAACCCCAGGCTTTATCGCATTGTGGAAAATCTGGCCATCACCACCGGTATGCCCATGCCTAAGGTATATCTCGTCGACGACCCGGCGCCCAATGCTTTTGCCACCGGACGAGACCCCGAGCACGCATCGGTCGCAGCCACCACCGGGTTGCTTGAAATTATGGACGATTCGGAACTCGAAGGTGTCATGGCGCACGAAATGGCCCACGTAAAAAACTTTGATATTCGCGTCACCACCATCGTCTTTGGCTTAGTTGTGGTGGTGGGCGTCGTTGCCGACATTTTGGCGCGGATGGCCTTTTTTGGTGGAATGCGACGCAATAACAATGGCGGAAACCCGCTCATCATTGTGGTGGGGATTTTGGCCATGATTTTGGCCCCCTTGCTGGCGGCTCTTATTCAGGCAGCGGTGTCCCGCCAGAGGGAGTATTTAGCTGATGCCACCGGTGCGCTGACTACGCGCCATCCGGAAGCCTTGGCTAGCGCGCTGGAAAAACTTGGCGAGTACGGCAGGCCCCTAAAAAAGCAGCAGGCATCGATGGCGCACCTGTGGATGGCCGACCCCATCAAGCCAGGGGCGATTGATCGCATGTTTCAAACCCACCCGCCTATCCAAGACCGGGTCGATCGGCTACGGGAAAACCAGGCTCGCTTTTAGGCCTGCTGCGAAGCGCAACAACCTAGACTGTGTGAATGTTGAGCCTTCGTAAATCCACCGCAAAAACTGGTTCCCGTGTTGTGCTCCCGGTTGGTGTCGAACGTGTAACCGAATGGTCCTGGCGTTTTTTGGTCATTGCTGCAGCTTTTGCGGTGGGGCTTTTCCTCGTCATTCAGCTCCACTTTTTGATTGTCCCCCTCCTTATTTCCGTGCTCCTGGCCGCGCTCGCGGCTCCCTTGTCTATCGCTTTGCGCGCCATACACTTCCCCCGGTGGCTTGCCACCTTGACCACCATGGTGGTGTTTCTCTCCGTGGTCACTGGCCTGGTATGGCTGGTAGTCGGCGAGCTGGTGCGGGGTTGGGGGTCACTGCGTGATCGCACGATTATTGCCTATGACGACTTTGTTCTTTTTTTGCTCGATTCGCCCCTGGAGGTTTCTGAGGCGCAGCTCAACACCTGGTTTTCAGCGCTCGTGGTGGAATCGAATATTGATTCCTCGTGGGTGCTCAGCGGAGCGCTCTCCGTCACCTCGTCGGTCGGCTCCTGGCTCGTGGGCACAGGTATCGCCCTGTTCGCCTTGGTGTTTTTCATCCACGATGGTGCCCGTATTTGGGAATACCTTGTCTCCTGGTTCCCGCGTTTAGCCAGGCCGGCCGTTTTAGGCTCAGGTCGTGCGGGATGGGAGACACTCTTGAGCTATGTCAAAGTCCAGATTTTTGTGGCCTTTATTGATGCCGTGGGTATTGGCTTAGGCGCATACTTCCTTGGCCTACCCCTGGTGGCGCCGATTGCTATTGCTGTTTTCCTCGGAGCTTTCGTTCCCATTGTGGGTGGGACGGTCGCTGCCGCTTTGGCGATATTGGTCGCCTTGGTATACGAGGGACCGGTGACGGCGCTGATTATGTTGATCATCGTCTTGGCCGTCCAACAACTAGAAGGTCAGGTTTTGCAACCACTGGTCATGGGCGCCGCTGTTCGCATCCACCCTCTTGCTGTGGTCTTAGCTGTGGCAGCGGGTGGCTATTTGGCGGGCGTCCCGGGCGTCCTCTTTGCCGTTCCTGTAGTGGCTTTTATTAACGTGGTGGTCAAATATTTGGCAGCGGGTGAGTGGCGCGGTGACCCTGCTGCCGTACCCGGGACCGCGGTTGGAGCAGGTTCATGAGAAAAAAAGCCAGCAAGAAAGATCTTGTGATTCCTGGACCTACTCTGGAAGATTTTGCGGATGCCAGGCGGGTACTCACCGGTGTGGCTCAAATAACGCCGATGGAGCTCTCTCGCTACTTAAGTGAAGAGCTTGGTCAGCCGGTCTATCTCAAGTGCGAAAACTTGCAGCGAACCGGTTCCTACAAAATCCGCGGCGCGTATTACCGAATGTCTAAGCTCACCGAAGAAGAAAAATCACTCGGTGTGGTTGCCGCTAGTGCCGGCAATCATGCTCAAGGTGTTGCCTTTGCCGCACAAGAGCAAGGTATCAAGGCCACCATCTTTACTCCCATTGGAGTTGCTCTGCCGAAGCTCCAGGCCACCCGTTCGTACGGGGCGGATGTGGTCCTCGGTGGGGACACCATACAGGAACCGTTTCGTGAAGCAAAACTTTTTGCCCAGCGCACCGGGGCCATCCGGATTCCACCTTTTGACCACCCCGATGTGATCGCAGGCCAGGCCACTGTGGGGCTAGAGATTTTAGAACAGACCCCCGATGTTGCCACTGTGATTGTCCCCATCGGTGGCGGCGGTTTGATGGCTGGTGTTGCCAGCGCACTTAAGCAAACCGCTGCAGCGCAGGGACGCGAGATTCGGGTCATTGGCGTTCAAGCAGAAAACGCCGCTTCCTACCCGCCCTCCATGGCCGCTGGTCATCCCGTTGAAATTGAGTTGAGGTCGACCATTTCTGACGGTATTGCTGTGGGCAAGCCGGGTGAATTGAATTTCGAGATCATCCGCAACGCCGTTGATGAGATTGTCACCGTCAGCGACGATGAAACCGCATCCGCCATTTTGGTTCTTTTGGAGCGGGCAAAAATGGTGGTGGAGCCCTCAGGGGCCGCTGGGGTCGCAGCTATTCTGGCCGGCAAGATTAAGGCCACTGGCCCTACCGTCGTGATTCTCAGTGGGGGAAACATTGACCCGATGATTTTGGAGCGGGTCATTTCTCGCGGAATGGTGGCTGCAGGGCGCTATATGAAAATTCGGATTCCGCTACCGGATCGTCCCGGGCAGCTGGCTAGAACCTCGCAAATAGTGTCTGATCAAAACGCTAACGTGGTCGAGGTCTTGCACACAAGGCACGGCACTGGTTTGCAGATTAGCCAAGTCGAACTAGAACTTCACATAGAAACTAGGGGACCTGAGCACGCTCAGGCGGTCTTAGAGGCGCTTCGCGCGGATGGTTATGAACCGCGAGTGGACTTTTAGGGAATAAACGTTTCGACGCCAAGAATTTCTACGGCGATTTCGGCCCCGTTGGGCGCGGTGTAGGTTCCGCTCTCGCCCACTTTGAGGCCGATGATGGCCTGTCCCAGGGGGCTTTGCTCGGAGTACACGTCCAAGTCGGTGTCTCCACCGAGCTCTCGTGAGCCTAATAAAAACTTTTCTTGATCGCCGTGAATATGAGCGGTGACCACGGTGCCGGGCTCCACCACACCCGAGCTTGCGGGAATCTCGCCCACTACCGCGTGCTTCAGCATGGTCGTGAGGGTGCGAATCCGGTTTTCCATTTTCGCTTGCTCTTCTTTGGCAGCGTGGTAGCCACCGTTTTCTTTGAGGTCGCCCTCTTCGCGGGCAATTTCGATTCGGTGAGAGATTTCTTTGCGACCCGCGGTAGTCAGCTCTTTGAGTTCCAACGCCAAGCGGTCATACGCTTCTTGGGTCAGCCATACCGTGTCCTGCTCGCTAGATGCGGCCATGGTGAAATCTCCCTCATACGCACAAAACCGGCCACCCTAGAGGGCCGGTTTACTTGAGGAAAGTTTAGGGCAACCAACACTGGTAGAGCAAGCCGGTTACCGCGCTTTCACTGGTGTTGAGCGTTGTTTGGAACACTCTGGTCCACTCACTAGAAGGGTCAATTTCCACCACCTGCCACCCGACGATTCCAAAGCTTGAGTTGAGGGCTTGGAGCGCACAGCTCACCCTTGTTCCTGGGGCTGTGGTGATTTCATATTGGGTCTCAACGCTGGTGTCACTGATGATGGTGTGGCCGATATCTCGGTACTGCAATTGTGCGGGAGTTTCTAGCACCCCACCCCACCACAGCCAGGCTCCCAGGACTGCGGCAAAGACTAGCCCCGCGAGGACACCCATGCTCCGTCGTGAAAGCTGTGAGCGCTTGGTGCGACCATAGCGGGTCGCCAACCGGGTGTCATTGTCTGAGACTGGGGGTTGGGCTATCGGGCTTTGCGGCATTGTCACGGCTTCTCTCGCTACGCTGGGACAAGCGTATCTATTTGGAGTGTGAACAAAGCGAGAGGTTCCATAGTGGGTCTGGTAATTCAAGGGTGGTTGAGTGTTGTTCCCCTCGAAGGCGACCCTTTGATCCCCGCCATTGAGGTGGATCCCAACTCCGTCACTCCCGGGGTTCTAGGTTTTGTGTTCACCTTTGCTCTGGCCGTAGCAGTGATATTGCTCATCATCGATATGGTTCGCCGGGTTCGCCGGGTTCGCTACCGAAGTGAAATCAACGAAAAGTTAGACAACGAAGCTAAACCAGGAAGCTAAACCAGGAAGCTAAACCACTGTCGGTGGGTTAACAGCGATCAGCAACACCGCGCTCCAGTGGCACAGGTAGGCCACCACGGTGAGCGCGTGGAATATCTCGTGGAAGCCAAAAGTTTTCGGTGCCGGGTTAGGCCATTTTGTGCCATAGACAATGGCACCCAAGGAATAGGCAAGCCCACCGGCGATGACGAGGATCATCATCGCCAGGTTTGCCACAAAGAGGTCCCCCATGTACATCACGGCGGCCCAACCAAGTGCTAAATACAACAGTACGTAGAGCCAGCGGGGCGCTCCCACCCAGAGCACCCTAAATCCGATGCCCACCAGAGTCCCTGCCCAAATGACCACCAGGAGGCGCAGTGCTTTGTCAGCGGGCAGAGCTAACACCGCGATCGGCGTATAGGTGCCGGCGATGAGTAAAAAGATATTGGCATGATCGAGTCGTTTGAGGGTTTTCTTCGTCGCGGTACTCCAGTTGAAGCGGTGATACGTGCCGGAGACGCCAAACATCAACACTGAGGTGGTGGCAAATACGGCACTAGAGAGAGTTGCTGGTGTGCCCTTGGCGAGAACAACAAGGACAACGCCCGCCACTATCGCCAGAGGCAACATCACCAAGTGAATCCAGCCGCGCCAGGATGGCTTGGGCTCCTCACGGTGGTGCTCAAGCGTTGCCTCTAATAGAGGCAGGTGCAGCGCACCGCTGGAGGTAGGCAATTTCGTCATAGCTTCAGCCTAGGGTTGCGACCAGCTAATGTGCCCTCTCGTTGTAGGAAACCTCCTATGCCTCCAAGTAGGACTAACGTAGTTTTGTGCGATGGATCAAATGGCTCTTAGGCGAAGGGCTTCTCTACCGTCTTTACCGCCGAAGGATCGTTAAAGAGCTTGCGACTTTGGCTAGGCCAAGCCATGTGGCGATGATTCTTGATGGCAACCGACGCTGGGCCAAAGCTCGCGCATTGGAATCTAGCGCCCATGGCCATCGAGCCGGGGCAGACAAGATTCACGAGTTTCTCACCTGGAGCGAAGAACAAGGCGTACCGCGAGTTACGCTCTATTTGCTCTCCACCGATAATCTCACCGGCCGAGAATCGAGAGAGCTTGATGATTTGGCGGGGATCATTGAGGGTTTAGCAGATCAGCTTTCACGTTTCTCCAACTGGCGAGTAAAACACGTAGGCCAAGCCGATGCGTTACCCGCTCACCTGCGTGACACCCTCAAGGGTGCTGAAGAGCGAAGTTCACGAAACTCCGGTTTGCACATCAATTTGGCGGTGGGCTACGGCGGTAGAGCTGAAATTACCGGTGCGGTGCGTCGACTGGTCCAAGAACACCATGCTGGCGGCCACACGTTAGAAGATTTGCCGGAGAGCATCAGCGTTCAGGCGATCGCTGATCACCTTGATACGGTCGGACAGCCTGATCCTGACCTGGTGATTAGAACCTCAGGCGAGCAGCGACTGAGTGATTTCATGCTCTGGCAGAGCGCCCACAGCGAGTTCTATTTTGTTGAAGCGCTCGGCCCTGATCTTCGCGAGATTGATTTTTTGCGGGCACTTCGTGATTTTGGCACGAGGCAAAGGCGCTACGGGCAATAAGGTCACCATCGAATTCACCTCGATGTAACGTGCGTGGGCGTGTCATTCACCGGTGAGGGTAATGCCCTGACGTAGTTTCATGACTACCCCCTTCTTTCCTGCATTAAGGAGATTTTGTGGAAAAATCCGCTTCCACCGCTACTTCCCGTTCGAGCTCTCGCAGGAAGGAAACGAAGGAGCGGACGTATGTTCTCGACACGTCAGTGTTGCTCAGCGATCCCCGCGCACTCTTTCGTTTCGCCGAGCACCATGTGGTGCTCCCAGTGGTGGTGATCTCCGAGCTAGAAAAGAAGCGGCACGACCCGGAGATTGGTTTTTTTGCCAGGCAGGCACTTCGCCATTTGGATGATTTGCGCTCCGAGCACGAGCGTTTAGATTTCCCCATCGCTGTGGGGGAGGGTGGCACTCTAAGGGTTGAGCTCAACCACTCCAATCAGGCCATCTTGCCCAGTGGCCTTCAGCTAGGCGATAACGATGCACGCATCCTCGCTGTTGCACTAAATCTTGCCAACGATGGTTTAGCTGTCACCGTGGTGTCAAAAGATTTACCCATGCGTGTTAAGGCAGCATCCATTGGATTAGCCGCTGAGGAATATCGGGCCGAACTCGCTCCCGAGTCTGGCTGGACAGGCATGGCCGAGATTGCGATGAGCGCACAGGACATGGCGACCCTCTATGACGCCGAGGTGATCAGTTCTGATGCTGTTGCCGACATGCCCGTGAACACTTCACTAGTGATTAGCTCCGAGCGTGGTTCCGCTCTTGGCCGCGTGAGCGCGCCAGGGAAAATTGCGGTGGTGCGTGGTGATCGCGAGCTGTTTGGTTTGAATGGGAGATCAGCTGAGCAGCGCCTCGCGATAGATCTCCTGCTCGATCCCACCATCGGCATCATTTCCCTCGGTGGTCGTGCCGGTACGGGTAAATCTGCTCTAGCGCTATGTGCCGGTCTTGAGGCGGTACTGGAAAAACAGCAGCACCGCAAAATTATGGTGTTTCGCCCTCTGTACGCCGTCGGTGGGCAAGACCTGGGCTATCTACCCGGTGACGCCAAGGAGAAAATGAATCCTTGGGCTGAAGCAACATTTGACACCCTGTCCTCTGTGGTGTCCCACCACGTGGTGGAAGAGGTTATGGACCGGGGGCTTCTCGAGGTTCTGCCGCTTACCCACATTCGTGGCCGTTCGCTCCACGATGCGTTTGTGATCGTCGATGAAGCACAATCGCTTGAGCGCAACGTGTTGTTGACGATGCTTTCTCGTATTGGCCAAAACTCCCGGGTTGTGCTCACCCACGATATTGCCCAGAGGGACAATCTCCGCGTGGGTCGACACGATGGTGTGTTCAGCGTGATTGAGGCCCTCAAAGGACAGCCCCTTTTCGGGCATATCACGCTCATGCGCTCCGAGCGCAGTGCGATTGCCGCCCTGGTTACCGACTTATTAGAAGAGGGTTACCCGGCTGCTTAGTGGGGGATATCAAATAGTTGATTACAGCCCTGGGGATGTCATTTTGAGAACATCCAGAGCGGCATCAAGTGCTTCGAGGGTAATTTCCCCGCGTTCGACAAACCCCAGTTCGATCACCGATTCACGCACAGTTTTCTGGTGCTCGACGGCGTGCTTAGCGACCTTGGCGGCTGATTCATAACCAATCACGCGATTGAGTGGAGTCACAATGGCGGGGGATGATTCTGCCAGTGCGCGGGCACGGTCTTCCCGGGCTTCGAGGCCAACGATGGTCTTATCGGCTAAGAGCCTGGTGGAGTTAGCTAAGAGTCGAATAGATTCCAGCAAGGAAGTTCCCATCACAGGGATAGCGACATTGAGCTCAAAGTTTCCTGATGCCCCACCCCAGGCAATGGTCTGATCATTACCGATCACGCGAGCACAGACCATGAGGACAGCTTCGGGGATTACCGGGTTCACCTTGCCCGGCATGATGGAACTGCCTGGCTGCAAATCGGGGATGTGGATTTCGGCAAGGCCCGCATTGGGTCCTGAACCCATCCAGCGGATGTCGTTGCAAATCTTTGTCAGCGACACCGCAAGGATGCGAAGCGCCCCAGAGGCTTCCACCAGTCCGTCTCTGGCCCCTTGGGCCTCAAAGTGATCCAGCGCCTCCGTGATGGGCAATCCGGTGGCGGCGGCCAACTCGGCGATGACTTTTTTTGAGAAACCAGGGGGAGTGTTGATTCCGGTGCCGGTTGCCGTCCCACCAAGTGGAACTTCAGCCACGCGAACAATGGTCGCGTTGACGCGCTCAATACCGAGTCGGATTTGACGGGCGAAACCAGAAAATTCTTGGCCCAGGGTCACCGGGGTGGCATCCATCAGGTGGGTGCGACCAGCTTTCACAACCTGGCTCCAGGCGGCTGCTTTGTCCTCAAGCGCACGCGCTAAGTGATCAAGGGCGGGCATCAAAGAGTTAAGCAAGGCCTCAGTAACAGCCAGATGCACAGAGGTGGGGAAGACGTCATTGGAAGACTGTGAAGCATTCACATGGTCATTGGGGTGAACATCAGTGCCACCTGCGGTGGTGGCCAAGGTGGCGAGCACCTCGTTCATGTTCATATTCGATGAGGTACCAGAACCTGTTTGATACGTATCTACAGGGAAATGGTCATGGTGCTCACCCGCAATAATCTGATCCGCTGCGGCCACAATGGAAGCGGCGATAGGGGCATCGACAATGCCAAGTTCTTGGTTGACCAAGGCTGCGGCGCGTTTGACGTGAGCGAGGGCAACAATCTGGGCAGGTTCGAGACCGCGGCCAGAAATGGGAAAGTTTTCGATGGCACGTTGGGTTTGTGCACGATAGAGGGCATTGATGGGGACACGAACTTCACCCATAGTGTCGTGTTCGATTCGGTAGTCGTTCTCAGCGTTCATGCCCATTTCCTCAATTTTGAGAGTTAACCGACGCCAAGGGGTCCTCAGCAATCGAGCCGATGATGACATCGGGGGTTACGCGACCTTCGGCCAGCGTGTAGTTCGCCCCGACAATGGCCAGTTTACCCTCGGCCACCGCCAGGCTAATAAGTTCGCTTGAGGCCAACAAACCAGAGACGGTGTCGCGCAAGTGTTCCCGACCGATCACACTGGAGTCGAGTTCTTCGCCCCGCTTTTTTCCCCCAGCCAAGCGCACGCGGGTGACCGCGGGCTCAATCGATTCAATAATCGAGTAAATATGCGGTGGCAAGGGTGGGGCATCCTCGCGGTCTTGATCAATAGCCACACCCACCGCTCCACAGTCATCGTGGGAGAGCACCACAATCAGGGGAACTCCTAAAGTGTTCACGGCGTATTCGAGCGAGCCAACGACTGAGGACGACATGACCTGGCCAGCATTTCGCACCACGAAGAGGTCCCCAAGACCACAATCAAAAATGATCTCAGCGGAGAGCCTCGAATCAGCACACCCAAAGAGTGCCGCTTGAGGGAACTGTGCGATGGCAGTTTCTGCTCGTCGCTCCACATCTTGGCGAGGGTGCTCGGGTGCACCATGGATGAAGTGGTCGTTACCCATTTTCATGCGAGCCCACGCACTCGCCGGCGTCATAGCAATATCATTCATGATCGACCCCTCGAGAGTTGGTAGGACACTTCATCGGCCACTTCGCTAACGGCCCGCTTAGAGGTGCCGCCGATGATGATGGTCGATGATGAGTCCTCATAGACGATGACATAAGCATTGTTTGCCCCAGGGTCAGCTTCACTGCGATCGTATTCCTCCCAGCTCAGGGTGGAATCTGCCCCATAGCCAAAGGTGACCTCCCCAGTAGAGGCCGAGCGCTCAGTACGAAGCGACACCCAGGAGGCATCGGCTTCAAAACCCTGATCGATGAACACGTAGCTGGATTCCGGGCCAAGAAGGCCAATCGACCAAGTGATTTCCGCCCCGGGTTCGCGGCTAATTTCAGCGCGATTGGCACTCCATAATTCAGAGAGCTGCGGGGTGATGGGTTCACTGGGGACTTCGCTAGAAATCTCTTTCGCCACCGCTTGATAGTCAACGCTCTCAATCAGGTTTGCATCCGGTCTGACCACGACGATGATCAGTAACGCAACAATGCCCAAAGAACTCAACAGTGACCACACCAGGTTTCTGGTGGTCTGGCGGGCACGACGCTCAGCACGGGCTTTAGTGACTCGCTCGTTTTTCTCAGCGGGGGTTTCGGGGCGCCCTAGCCCGGCAACCTCACGCGGTTCTGTGCCGGCCACCGGTTACTCTTCGCGCGCTTTTCTGGCAGCGTCCAAGCGCTCCTTGGCTCCTTCGAGCCATTGTTCACACCGTTTCGCTAAGGCCTCGCCACGCTCCCAGAGCGTGATGGATTCCTCTAAAGAGATTCCGCCTGTTTCAAGTCGAGAGACAATGTCGACTAGTTGGTCGCGCGCTTGCTCATAGTTCAATTCGCCAACATCGGCCAAAGGATCTTTCTGCGTGCTCACGTGCTCAAGTCTAGTAATGCCCAGGGAACTAGTCGACGTGAGTGTCGATAGTGCCATCACCGACGACCAGTGTGAGAGCATCACCACGGGACACTGATTTCACGCTGCGCAGCAGCTCACCACTGGCAAGGCGGGCAATGGCGTAACCGCGGTCGAGAGTTTTCTGCGGTGAAAGCCCTCGCAAAGCGCCGCCTAGCTGATTGATGTCAGCTACGGCTCGCTCCGTTAAGCGCTGAGACAAATCAACCCCGCGGGCAACGAACTGCAAAATCTCTTCGGACCGGATATCAATCAGGGTGTCAGGTTCGGCGATGCTGGGCCTAGATCGCACACTGGCTAAACGTTCTGCCTCATAATCGAGGATGCCGAGCAGGCGGTTATCCAGGCGAGTGCGGGCCTGAGCAATTATTCCGCGTTCATTTTCCACATCGGGCACGACCCGTTTGGCAGCATCGGTGGGCGTTGAGGCGCGAAGATCTGCCACCTCATCCAGAAGTGGTCGGTCTGCTTCGTGACCGATAGCGCTCACCAGAGGTGTGGTGAGCGCTGCAGCGGCACGCACCAGGGTTTCATCGCTAAAGGGCAACAGGTTGAGAAAATCTCCACCACCGCGCGCCACGATAATCACGTCAACGCTTGGGTCGCTATCGAGAATCTCTAAGGCTTTGATAACTTCTGGCACGCAGCGTTCACCCTGAACTGCGGCGTATTCGATACGAAAGGAAACATCAGGCCAGCGAAGCGTGGCATTGGTGATGACATCTTTTTCCGCATCAGAATCTTTACCGGTGATGAGGCCAATTTTTCCCGGAAGAAACGGCAGCGCTTTCTTAGATTCGGGGGCAAACAGGCCCTCAGCGGCGAGGGTGGCGCGAAGTTTCTCCAGTTTTTCTAAGATCTCACCCAAACCGGTGTGGCGCATCTGCAAAACGTTCATGCTCAGAGTGCCGCCCTTAACCCACCAGCTGGGCTTAACCTGCGCAACGACACGATCTCCCCGGGATATGCCCTCCGGGATGTTGGCTTGGGACCGACGCCAGATTGTGATCGCCACTGATGCGTCAGAATCTAGGTCGGTGAGCTTGCCATAAATGTTTCCCGCCGATTGCCCCCACTGCGTAACCTCGGCTTCAACCCACACCGCACCAAGCCGGTCAATGTATCCACCCAATAATTCCGAGAGCTGGTGAAGTGGCCACGGGGCTTCGGGGGAGGAATCGTTGGTGGAGGAAGTCATGATGACTCAGGCTAGAACACTCAGGCTGTATCCGGAAAGCGCACCATACACTGGGACCCGTGAGTATAAGCAATGGCAGCGGCGGCACACTCTTAGAGACCCCGCTCATCCCTACCCGGGCAAAGAAATTGCACCCTGAATCTGTGGAAGGGGAGCGCAAGATTCTTTTGGCGGCCCCTCGCGGATATTGCGCTGGGGTGGATCGCGCCGTTATCGCCGTGGAGAAAGCGCTCGAGCGCTATGGCGCACCTGTCTACGTTCGCAAGCAAATCGTTCACAACATTCACGTAGTGCGCCAGCTCGAAGCCAGTGGCGTCATCTTTGTTGACGAGCTAACCGAGGTCCCGACCGGATCCAACATTGTCTTCTCCGCTCACGGTGTCTCGCCGATGGTTGTTGCTGAGGCAGCTGAGCGCGGACTCAATGCCATTGATGCAACCTGCCCGCTGGTGACCAAAGTGCACCGGGAAGCGATTCGTTTCTCCGGTCAGGATTACCACATCCTCCTGATTGGCCACGAAGGCCATGAAGAGGTTGAGGGCACGATGGGTCACGCGCCAGATAACACGACCTTGGTTAACGACCCAGAAGAAGCATCCAGGGTCAATCCGCCCGAAACAGAAAACCTCATTTGGCTTTCTCAAACCACGCTGAGCGTGGATGAAACCATGGAAACAGTGCGCCGCCTGCGTGAGCGGTTCCCCCACTTGAAAGACCCACCCAGTGACGATATTTGTTACGCCACCCAAAACCGTCAGGTTGCCATCAAGAAGATTGCGCGTGAGTGCGACTTGGTCATTGTGGTGGGCTCGCCCAACTCTTCCAACAGCGTTCGTTTAGTCGAGGTCGCACTCGAATACGGAGCGAAAGCCTCCTATCGAGTGGACTATGCCAGCGAGATTGAGCAAGCCTGGCTTGTGGGCGTGAAAACTATTGGGATTACCTCAGGCGCTTCCGTGCCCGAGGTGCTGATTGATCACACCCTGGCTGATCTTGCTGACGCTGGGTTTGTCACGGTGGAAGAAATTCGCACAGCCGAAGAGGACTTGCAGTTCTCTCTGCCTAAAGAGCTTCGTAAAGATGCCAATGGCGAGATTGACCGTTCCACGCTCGGTGGACGTAACAGCTCTTAGCCTTTGGGCGCAGGTAGTTCTCGCTCTAGATTTTCTTTCCCGCTGAACCCAGCTGCTGAGTGGCCTCGATCACTCGCTGGGCCATGGAGTTTTCTGCAACTTTGCCCCAAGCTCTGGGGTCATAAGTTTTCTTGTTGCCCACTTCGCCATCAATGCGGAGGACACCGTCGTAGTTACTCAACATGTGTCCGGCAACCCCCCTGGTGTAGGCGTATTGGGTGTCAGTATCGATGTTCATCTTGATCACACCGTTGCTCACAGCTTCTGAAATCTCAGCATCGGAACTTCCCGAGCCACCGTGGAAAACCAAATCCAGAGGTTTTTCGGCGGTTGAATACTTGGCCTTTAGACCTTGTTGAATTTCTGCAAGAAGTTCGGGACGCAACTTTACGTTCCCTGGCTTATAGAAGCCATGCACGTTGCCGAAGGTGAGAGCTGCCATATAGCGGCCCTGCTCACCCCAGCCCAAAGCCTCCACAGTGGCAATGGCATCATCCAGGGTTGTATACAAGCTGTCGTTGATGTCGTGGCTGACACCATCTTCTTCGCCACCGACCACACCGATCTCCACTTCAAGGATGGAGTGGATTGCCTTCATTCGTGGCAGTAGCTCCTGGGCGATCTGGAGGTTCTCTTTGAGTGGCACTGCTGACCCATCCCACATGTGGGATTGAAAAATCGGGTTACGACCGGCCTTGACAGCTTCTTCGCTGGCCGCGATCAGCGGTAACACAAAACTATCGAGTGCGTCTTTGGGGCAGTGATCGGTGTGGAGGGCAACTTTTACCGGGTAATTCTTGGCAACCTCGGTGACGAAAGCTGCGAAAGCGAGGGCACCGGATGCTCGGGCTTTAACGCTTTGGCCAGCAAAGAAGTCAGCACCACCGGTGCTCACTTGAATGATCCCATCGGAGCCTGCTTCACTAAGCCCCTGCAAAACCGCGTTGATGGTCGACGAGGATGACACATTGATGGCAGGAAAGGCGAAACCCTTTTCTTTAGCCTCATCCAGCATCTGGGCGTACTCATCAGGCGTTGCAACAGGCATTTTCATCTCCAGGTCTGAGGGCGGTGGAATTTTAAGAATATCCCCGAAAGCCTCCAGCCGGCCACGCCACTAGTCTTAAGCCACGAACGCTCCATCGCACAAAGGGTAGGCAATGTCTGAGCTGGAACCAGGGGAACTCTTCGAACATCCTGATCGCAACCTTGCTATGGAGCTGGTGAGGGCCACGGAGGCCGCCGCTATTCGCGCCACACCCTTTATTGGTCGCGGTGACAAGAATGCTGCTGATGGTGCGGCAGTGGATGCGATGCGGAAGTTTCTCGCCACCGTCAACTTTTCTGGCCTGGTCGTCATCGGTGAAGGTGAAAAAGATGATGCCCCCATGCTTTTCAATGGCGAGCTTGTGGGCACAGGCAATGGACCCCAATGCGATATTGCGGTGGATCCCATTGATGGGACTTCGCTGACTGCTGCCGGGCGCTCGCACGCGATTTCGATGATTGCGGTAGCTGATCGAGGCAGCATGCTCGATGCGTCCAGTGTTTTTTATATGAGCAAAATTGTGACCTCCCATGAGGGCATCGGTGTGGTTGATATTCATCGCCCAATTGGCGAAAATATTCGCGCCCTCGCCAAGGCCAAAGGTAAATCGGTGGAGGAAATGCGGATCGCGGTGTTGGATCGCCCCCGCCACGAGCAACTCATTGCCGATATTCGCGAAGCGGGTGCTGGGACGCGCTTGATCCTCGATGGTGATGTCGCAGGTGGCATTAATGCCGCCCGCCATGACACCCGCATCGATATGTGTGTCGGTATTGGTGGAAGCCCCGAAGGTGTTGCCACGGCGTGTGCGATCAAGGCCCTGGGTGGTTTCATGCAGGGTGTTTTGCACCCGATGAGCGATGAGGAAAGACAGAGAGGCCTAGACGCCGGCCTCGATTTTGACACCGTCTATGGACTAGATGGCCTCGTGGCCAGCGACAACACGTTCTTTGTCGCCACCGGTGTCACCGATGGCGAACTGGTGCGTGGGGTGCGAAGGGCAGGGCCGATTATTTCGACAGAGAGCGTCGTGTTGCGATCTCGTTCGGGGACGCTGCGTCGCGTCTCAGCGGATCATCAAGCCAGCAAATGGCTTGAGCACTAGTCCTCTTTTTCCTCGTTCAACTCGGGAGCTTGCAACTCACGGGGAACCATGTCGATCACTTCGAAGTGCTCGGGTAGCTCTGATTCTGAGCCCAGCCCGCTGAGTTTTCTAGCGCTGGGGAAAACGCGGGATTCGAGCGAGCCCACGAAGGAGTTATAGCCCTTGACGGTGCTGGTGATAGATCGACCGAGTGTGTCTAGGTGCTTCGACATGGCACCGAGGCGTTGTAAAAGCTCGCGACCCACATCAAAGAGTTTGGCGGCGTCTTCGGTTAACACATCTTGCTGCCATGAGAACGCCACCGTTTTGAGCACTGACCAGAGCGTGACCGGTGAGGCCAGTGCCACCTTCTTACTAAAGGCGTAATCCATCAAGGAGGGGTCTGCTTCGATGGCACTAGAAATAAGTGCTTCACTGGGAATGAAACAGATCACCAGCTCTGGGGAGGCTGCTAACCCATCCCAGTAAGACTTCTTTCCCAGCGCATCGATGTGTGCTCGCACGGCACTGACGTGCTTTTTCAACAGCGTCTCTCGCCGCGCTGCTTCCTCGCCGGTGGCGGTGAAAGGAATTTGGCTGGCCTCTAGATAAGCGTTAAACGGAACTTTGGCGTCGACAGCAATGTTTTTGCCACCGGGTAGATGAACCACCATGTCGGGTTTTCCTACCCCGGCATCAGAAGATATCTGCGATTGAACATCGAAGTCCACACGTTCGATCAACCCGGCGGCTTCGACTACCCGGCGCAGTTGGACTTCACCCCAAACCCCACGAACGTTGTTGGAGCGCAGGGCGCTGGCAAGCTGTTCGGTTGTGCCGCGCAGGAGTTCATCGCTATCAACTGCGGCACGCAACTGTTGGCTTATTTGGCCGTGTTGTTCATGGCGCTGTTTTTCTAATTCTTGGACGGTGCGCTGCATGTCGCTCAGGCGCTGCGAAACCGGTGCGAGGGCTTGTAAAACCTTGTTTTCGGTCTCATGGGAACCGCGAAGATCGTTGTATTGCTGCTGAACCAAATCCAGCTGCGCTCGCAAGGACAGCGCGTTCTCGCCGCCGGCGGCTATTTGGTTTCGGCTTTTGAGTAGATAGCCGATGGTGAAACCCAGCGCGAGAGCCAATACGACAGCAATAAGAAGCGTTATCAGTGCTTGATCCATGCCCACAGTCTGCCATTCACCCCCGACGCCAGCCCCTAGGCCACACAAGGTCGTTGGCCTGCAGTAGGCTTCCTAGCCGTGGCTCTCACTATTGGAATCGTCGGTCTGCCCAATGTGGGCAAGTCCACCCTCTTTAACGCCCTCACCAAGAACTCCGTGTTGGCGGCGAACTATCCTTTTGCCACCATTGAG
>LIAY01000002.1 GCA_001438965.1 Microbacteriaceae bacterium BACL25 MAG-120322-bin65
CCTGGTGGGGGTGCTCGCCACCGGCATACACTTTGAGTTTTGCCATTTGCTCGCGACCCAGAGTGTTCTTGGGCAACATTCCTCGAATGGCTTTTTCCACGGCACGAACCGGGTTGTTTTCCATCAGGTCTGCATAGCTGGTCGCGGTGAGTCCACCTGGATAACCAGAGTGGCGGTAAGCCATCTTCTGCGTCAATTTGGCGCCGGTGAGAACAACCTTCTCGGCGTTGAGCACAATGACGTGGTCGCCCATGTCCATGTGCGGCGCGAAAGTGGGCTTGTGCTTGCCACGCAGTAAGACAGCGGCGTGGGTAGCGAGGCGACCCAACACCACATCAGTAGCGTCAATCACCAGCCACTCGCGCTGAACATCAGCGGGCTTGGGAGAAAAGGTGCGCGTCATGCGACATTCCTTTACGGTTCGAGGTGTTCGTGAATCCCGCTCCGGTGGGTGTTCTGATTAAGAACGCCCCGGTGGAGGGCTCAACCTGGTACTCAGTCGGCGACTGGCACCAACTTCATATCCTAGGGCACCAGAAACCCCCGGTCAATCCGAGGTTAGTGTGCGCCTGGCCCGGGT
This sequence comes from Microbacteriaceae bacterium BACL25 MAG-120322-bin65, assembly GCA_001438965.1. Taxonomy (GTDB): domain Bacteria; phylum Actinomycetota; class Actinomycetes; order Actinomycetales; family Microbacteriaceae; genus Pontimonas. The sequence goes on from LIAY01000002.1 coordinate 581, forward strand.
ATCGAGTGCCTGCTGGGCCATATCGGCCTCGGGCGGGTACTCAATCGAAACAAGGGTGAGACCTTTAGCGGGCATCACCGGCCATTGACTTACCCGAGCTTTCTGCTCACGCACCCGCGCCACATCGTCAACGGTGATTTTGCCTCTCCCCACCGCAACAGCGGAGCCCACAAGAGATCGGACCATAGAGCGACAAAAGGCGTCAGCTTTGACTGTGGCAATCAGGACACCTTCCGCGTTCCTGATCCACGAGAAACTCTGCAGCTTTCGAATCGTGGTCGCCGCTACCCGAGGTCGACAAAAAGCAGCCCAGTCGTGTAATCCCAACAGGGCAACACCCAGCTCATTCATGCGCTGCTCGTCGAGGCGATAGGGACTAACAACCGAAAACTTGCGATGGAGCGGATTTTTCCGAGCCGCCAGGTCGGCAATTCTGTATTCATAGGTTCGAGACAGCGCCGAAAACCGCGCATCGAACCCTGGTGGGGCCAGTGCCACATGGTGAACCGATATGGCGTCGGTGCCCAATGCCCCCTGCAGACGCCTAGGAAGTGCTCTCAGCGCGGCATCGCTGAGGTGAAAATCTTCAGGCAGATCAACATGAAAGACCTGAGCGAGAGCATGAACACCCGCATCCGTCCTGCCCGCAACAACTGTCTGGAAGGATTTTTTATCAAGGCGCAGGACAATCCCGAGCGCTATTTCTAGGGAAGCTTGAACACTGGGATGTGAGGGTTGGATTCCCCACCCAAAAAATTGGGTTCCCTCATATCCGCAGTCGATTCGAAGCCTGGTGCTCACACGAGCCAGTGTAGAGCCGGGTTGGCTCGATCACGACTCCTGGAGCAAATCGCCCACTCAGTAGCCTTCACAACATTGATGTGGCGACGAAAGTTCGGCCGTCACAGTGGGAAAAAGCTACTTAGTTTCTTCCTCGGCAGCGGCAACTTCAGTGGCTACTTCCTCAGCAGGCGCAGCTTCTTCTACTACCGCTTCTTCTGCGGGAGCTTCCTCAGCAGGCGCGCCTTCTGCAACCATTTCCTCTGCAGCGACTTCCTCTACGGGAGTCTCCACGCTTTCAGTGGTCTCTTCGATGGCCTCCGTGGCATCAACCACGGGAGTTTCCTCGATGGCCTCTGTCACAACAGGAGCAGCCTTGGGTTCTTCAACCTTGGCCTTCTTAGTCTTCGGCTTGGGGTTCACAGGTTCCAAAACGAGTTCAATGATGGCCATCGATGCGTTGTCGCCCTTGCGGAAGCCAGTCTTGACGATGCGGGTGTAACCGCCTTCACGCTTATCGACCTGAGGAGCAATCTCCATGAACAACTTGTGCACAGCCGACTTGTCACGAATGATCGTCATCACGCGACGACGAGCATGCAAATCACCGCGCTTGGCGAAGGTCACCAGACGCTCAGCCAGGGGGCGCAAGCGCTTGGCCCTGGTCTCAGTCGTCTGGATACGGCCGTGCGTAAACAGCGCGGTCGCCAAGTTCGCCAGCATGAGGCGCTCGTGTGCGGGTCCGCCACCGAGGCGGGGTCCCTTAGTGGGCTTTGGCATTGTTGGGTTCTCTTCCGTGAATCAGTGCAAGGCGGTGGGGATTCCCCACCGTAATTAGTTTTCTTCTTCGGTCTCTAGTCCGCTGTAAAAGCCAGAACCTTCGAATCCGGGCATCGGGTCCTTGAGCGACAAGCCCATTTCTGTCAGCTTGTCCTTGACCTCATCCACTGACTTCTGACCGAAGTTGCGGATGTTAACCAACTGGTGCTCAGACAAAGCAATCAGTTCGCTCACCGTGTTGATACCTTCACGCTTGAGGCAGTTGTAGCTGCGCACCGTGAGGTCAAGGCTTTCAATGGTCATCGCCATTTCCGTCGAGAGAACTGCCTCAACGGGGGCGGGGCCAATCTCAATACCTTCAGCTTCGGTGTTGAGGTCTCTGGCCAAACCGAAGAGCTCCACCAGGGTACGACCGGCGGACGCGACAGCGTCGCGGGGGGTCATCGAAGGCTTGGTCTCAACATCAACAACCAAACGGTCGAAGTCGGTACGCTCACCGGCACGAGTTGCCTCGACGCGGTAGGTGACCTTCAATACGGGTGAGTAGATCGAGTCGATCGGGACCTGACCAGCTTCAGCGTATTCGTTGCGGTTTTGCACCGAGGAAACATAACCACGGCCGCGCTCAATGGTGAGCTCCAGCTCGAAATTGGCCTTGTCGTTCAAGGTGGCAATGTGGAGTTCAGGGTTGTGAATCTCAACACCGGCTGGCGCCTGGATGTCAGCAGCGCTGACAGCGCCACCTCCGGTCTTGCGCAGGAAAGCTGAGATGGGCTCGTCGTGCTCGCTGGAGACAACAAGCTTCTTGAGGTTCAAGATGATCTCGGTAACGTCTTCTTTTACGCCCTCAACAGTCGAGAACTCGTGAAGGACGCCATCGAGACGAATGCTGGTGACCGCTGCACCCGGAATGGACGACAGCAGCGTGCGACGCATGGAGTTACCCAGCGTGTAGCCAAAACCTGGCTCTAGAGGCTCAATAATAAAAGCTGAGCGGTGTTCGGACAGGGATTCTTCTGTGAGGGTGGGGCGCTGTGCAATGAGCACTGTTGTGTTTCCTTTCGGCTAAGTGTCCGCTATATGACACTTGGTTGAGGATGCGGGGTGAACCGCGGCGAACTATGGGGTTATTTGGGGTTGGAGGCTGTTGAGAATACCCAGCTGGGAAAACTCAACGACCTCACTACACGCGACGGCGCTTGGGCGGACGGCAACCGTTGTGAGCCTGTGGGGTCACATCGGTAATCGAGCCCACCTCCAGGCCAGTGGCCTGGAGTGAACGAATCGCAGTCTCACGACCGGAACCCGGTCCTTTGACGAAAACTTCAACCTTCTTCATACCGTGCTCTTGAGCCTGACGAGCCGCTGATTCAGCAGCCATCTGTGCGGCGAAGGGGGTCGACTTACGCGAGCCCTTAAAGCCCACTCCACCGGAAGACGCCCAGGCGATTACCGCGCCGGTGGGGTCCGTGATGGACACGATCGTGTTGTTGAAGGTCGACTTGATGTGAGCCTGACCTACAGCAATGTTCTTCTTGGTCTTCCTCCGCGGCTTACGCGCGGCGGCTTTGGGTGCTGCCATGATTTTTTCTCCGTGACTTTCAGATTGTGAGGTTGTTTACCAAAACGGAGGCCTAAACGGCCTTCTTCCTACCGGCGACAGTGCGCTTGGGGCCCTTACGGGTTCGCGCGTTGGTCTTGGTTCGCTGACCTCTTACGGGCAGGCCGCGACGGTGGCGAATACCTTGGTAACTGCCGATTTCGACCTTGCGTCGAATATCTGCGGTCACTTCACGACGAAGGTCACCCTCCACCTTGTAGACAGTCTCGATGTGCTCACGCAGCTTCAACAGCTGGTCATCGGTGAGATCCTTGACGCGAGTGTTGGGGTCAATGCCCGTCACTTCCAACGTCTGCTTGGAACGGGTGCGACCCACTCCGTAAATATAAGTCAGGGCGATTTCAACCCGCTTTTCGCGAGGAATATCGACTCCGGCAAGACGTGCCATTTTTTTCTCCTGGTGCGCTGAAAGGTGTGGGACAGCGTCGGTGCCCGGGCCTTTCCCCGAGGAGTCCCCCACTAATGCGGGTTCGTGACACTGCCGTTAATCTGTGGAGTGATTAGCCCTGACGCTGTTTGTGACGGGGATTTTCGCAAATCACCATGACATTGCCATGACGACGAATGACTTTGCACTTTTCGCACATGGGCTTAACACTGGCGCTAACCTTCATATCTTTTCCTTATCCATCGCTGGCCTCGTGCCCAAGTGGTTCCTCGGGCCGTTCCTTATCCAGTGCTTACTTGTAACGGTAGACAATGCGGCCACGTGTCAGGTCGTAAGGACTTAGTTCCACAATGACTTTGTCTTCCGGCAAAATTCGGATGTAATGCTGACGCATTTTCCCCGAGATGTGGGCAAGAACCTTGTGACCGTTGGTCAACTCCACGCGGAACATCGCATTGGGAAGGGCTTCGACTACTGCACCTTCGATTTCGATGACGCCGTCTTTGTTGGCCATAGCCTCATATCTTGTTGTAACGAGTAATCGCACTGGTCATGCGGTCTGGGTAAAATAAGGTCCGGAGACGTTTTTTACACCAATGAACAATCCTAGACCCGCATCCTTGCTTACACAAGTCCAGAATATGAAAAAATCAGGCGGTGACGCCTACCGAGGCCAACGCGCTCATGATGCGCTGGGTGACCTCACTAATGTCACCAATTCCATCGATAGCGACCACCAGTCCGCGCTGGGTATAAAGATCAATCAGCGGGGCTGTCTGGTCTTGGTACACCTCCAGGCGATGGCGCACGACAGATTCGTCGTCATCGCTGCGACCCTGCTCGGTAGCTCGCTTACGAAGCCGCGACACCACCACATCAGGATCAGCCACTAGCTGCACCACTGCGTCCATGGCGGTGTTGTGCCCGGCTAGGAAATCATCTAGGTGGCGCACCTGATCTGTGGTGCGTGGGTAGCCATCGAGCAAAAACCCGTTCGCCGCATCGGATTCTTCCAACCGGTCGGTGATGAGGTCATTGGTCAGCGAGTCAGGAACATTGTCTCCCGCGTCCATAAAAGCTTTTGCTTGAAGGCCCAAGGGCGTCTGCTCCGCCACGTTGTGGCGGAAGATATCTCCCGTGGAAATAGCCGGAACGCCAAAAGCTTGGGAGAGCTGCTGAGCCTGAGTACCTTTTCCTGCTCCAGGGGGGCCGATCAGGAGTAAGCGAGGACCCGCGGGGCTCACTTAAGCAGTCCCTCGTAGTGACGTTGTTGCAGCTGCGAATCAATCTGCTTGACGGTATCAAGACCCACGCCGACGATGATCAAAATGCTGGCGCCACCGAAGGGGAAGTTCTGGTTGGCATTCACTGTCGCCAGAGCAATGAGCGGAATCAACGCCACAAGACCCAAATACAGAGAACCCGGCAGCGTAATCCTGGTCAACACGTAGTCCAGGTACTCTGCGGTAGGACGACCGGCACGAATTCCTGGAATAAATCCGCCGTAGCGCTTCATGTTGTCGGCAACTTCTTCAGGGTTGAAGATAATGGCCACATAGAAATAAGTGAAGCCAACAATCAGCATGAAGTAGGCAACCATATACAAGGGGTTATCACCCGAAGTCAGGTTGTTTTGAATCCACACAACCCATTCCGGGGTGGTTCCGCCCGAGCCTGGCTGGTTGAACTGTGCAAACAGGGCTGGCAAATACAGCAACGACGAGGCGAAAATAACCGGAATAACACCGGCCATGTTTACCTTGATCGGAATATAGGTGTTGGTGCCACCATAGGTTCGCCTACCCACCATGCGCTTGGCGTACTGCACCGGAACACGTCGTTGTGACTGCTCAACAAAGACAACCAGCCCCATAATGACCAGTCCCACAGCCAGCACGACAACGAAGATGTCGATGCCTTCGGTCTTTGCGATGGCCCAGAGCGAGGAAGGGAAAGTGGCGGCGATCGAAACAAAAATCATCAGCGACATTCCGTTGCCCACACCGCGCTCGGTGATCATTTCACCTAGCCACATAATCAGGCCTGTACCGGCTGTCATGGTGATAACCATCAACATGATCGCGTACCACGCGTCATTGGAAAGGAGTTGGTTACAGACTGGAACACCGGAGCTGCCAAACAGGGCGCCACTTCGAGCCACCGTAATCAAGGTGGTGGACTGCAAGAGTGCTAAGCCGATAGTCAGGTAACGCGTGTACTGCGTCAACTTGCCCTGGCCAGATTGACCCTCTTTGTGGAGAGCCTCAAAGTGCGGGATCACGACGCGGAGCAGCTGAGTAATAATCGATGCCGTGATGTAGGGCATGATGCCCAAAGCGAAAACGGACAGCTGCAACAGTGCGCCACCGCTGAAAAGGTTGATTAGTTCATACAATCCAGCAGTGTTGCCCGTTCCGGCGAGACACTGTTGGACGTTTTGGTAGTCCACAAACGGTGCCGGAATAAACCCGCCCAAGCGGAATATACCCACGATAAAAAGAGTGAACCCAATTTTTCGTCGCAAATCCGGAGTGCGGAAAATTCTTCCTAAGGCGCTGAACACATCATCCTCCTGCCAGGTGCCCGGGGGCACGTGGTCTCGAGCTTACCGTTATGACTGGTGAGTCAAAAAGTTAGCTGTGCTGACGAAACCGCTAAAGCTACTCTTTGATGGCGCCGCCGGCTTTGACAATCTTGTCAATGGCCTGCTGGGAAACCTTGTCCACGGTTATGGTCAGAGCAACATTCACGTCACCTTCACCCAAAACCTTGACTTTCTGGTTCTTGCGCACAGCACCCTTAGCAACCAGGTCACTGATCGTGACATCGCCACCCTTGGGGTACAACTCGCCAAGGCGTCCCACGTTAACAACCTGGTATTCGACCCGGAAAGGGTTTTTGAATCCACGAAGTTTCGGAGTGCGCATGACGGAAGTCAGCTGGCCACCCTGGAAACCGGGGCGCACCTGATAGCGAGCCTTAGTTCCCTTGGTACCACGACCGGCCGTCTTACCCTTTGAACCCTCACCACGACCCACACGGGTTTTGGCTTTCTTGGATCCAGGAGCAGGACGCAGGTGGTGAAGCTTCACTACCGAAGCACGTGCTTCCGTTTCTTTCTTGGCAGCTGGCTTTTTGGCGGCAGGCTTCGCTGCTGCGGGCTTAGTTGCAGTAGCTTCCTTCTTCTCGGTCGCAGGAGCAGCTTTAGCTGCAGCTGGCTTCGCGCTAGCGGCAGGTTTAGCTGCAGCCTTCGCGGGAGCCTTCACTGCTGGCTTAGCTGTGGCAGCTTTAGGCGCAGCAGCTTTCGCAACAGGAGCTTTCGCTGCGGGAGCTTTAGGTGCAGCAGCTTTCGCTGCTGGCTTCTTAGCTGCAGGCGCTTTTGCTGCAGCATCTGTCTTTGCTACCGGCTTCTTGGCAGCTGGCTTTTTTTCTTCAGCCATTAGTCAATCTCCTCGACCTTCACCAGGTGTGCGACGGTGCGCACATACCCGCGGTTGGCGGACGTATCTTCACGGACGACGGAGTCGCCGATTCTTTTGAGACCCAAGCTGCGAATGGTTTCGCGCTGGTTGGGTTTTTCGCTAATCAGTGACTTGATTTGCGTCACTTTGAGCATTTTGGCCATTAGGCACCTGTCTTTGCTGCTGCCAGGGCGTCTGCCTCGGCACGGATGAGGTGAGCGGGCGCCATATCTTCGAACTCGATGTTGCGCCTTGCAGCAACGCTGCGGGGCTCTTCGAGCATCTTCAGTGCGGCAACTGTGGCATGAACAATGTTGAGCGTGTTGGAGGAACCCAACGACTTGCTCAAGACATCGTGAATACCGGCACACTCCAGGACGGCACGAACCGGACCACCGGCGATAACACCGGTACCCGGCGTTGCCGGACGCAAGAGCACCACACCGGCAGCGGCCTCACCCTGGACGGGGTGGGGAATCGTCTGCGCAACGCGGGGCACCTTGAAGAAGTTCTTCTTAGCGTCCTCGACACCTTTAGAAATAGCAGTAGGAACTTCACGGGCTTTGCCGTATCCAACGCCGACCATGCCGTTACCGTCTCCTACAACGACCAGAGCGGTGAAGCTGAAGCGACGACCACCCTTGACCACCTTGGAAACACGGTTGATGGTGACCACGCGCTCGAGGAACTGGCTCTTGTCGTTATCGCGCACTCCACGCTCACGAGCGTTGGGGTTGCGTTCACGACTACCACGACGAGCCTCACGAGGCTCGTTGGTGAGGTCCACCTCTGCGGCGGGGGCGCCAGCGTCGACCACGGGGGTCTCGTCTTTAACTTCTTCACTCACAGTTTCAATCCACTCTCTCGTGCGGCATCGGCAATCGCAGCAACTCGTCCGGCGTAACGGTTTCCACCGCGGTCAAAAACGACCTTGGAAATCCCGGCCTTCTGGGCGCGCTCAGCAACCATCTGGCCAACCTTTTTTGCCTTCGCTGTCTTATCCCCAGCAAAGGAACGCATGTCTGGTTCCATTGTGGAAGCCGACACCAGGGTGTGACCCAAGGCGTCGTTAACAACCTGAACAACGATGTGGCGAGCTGATCGAGTGACGACCATGCGAGGCATAGCCTCGGTGCCCACAACCTTCTTGCGAAGTCTGGTGTGACGACGATCTCTCGCCGCGGAACGACTCTTACCTCTAACAAAAGCCATGATTACTTACCACTCTTTCCGGCCTTGCGGCGGACGTTCTCGCCGGCATAACGCACACCCTTGCCCTTATAAGGCTCAGGCTTGCGCAGTTTACGAATGTTGGCGGCAACCTCACCAACGGCTTGCTTATCAATGCCGCTAACAGTGAGTTTGTCGTTACCCAGAACGGTCAGGGTAATGCCAGCAGGTGGCTCAACGGTGATGGAGTGTGAATACCCCAACGACAGCTCAATACCCTGGCCCTTGGCGACCAGACGGTAACCCGTTCCCACCACTTCGAGTGATTTCTGGAAGCCCTCCGTCACACCCAGAATCTGGTTGTTGATCAGGGTCCTGGTCAACCCGTGCAACGAACGCGACGCGCGCTCATCATCCGGGCGGGTAACAATCACCTGGTTTTCGACCATGTTTGCCTCAATAGGCTCCTTCACGGTGAGCGAAAGCTCACCCTTGGGGCCTTTGACAGCAACTAACTGGCCGTCAATAGTGACGGTGACTCCGGTGGGAACATCAATGGGCATGCGACCAATACGTGACATGTCAGATCACCACACGTAGGCGAGGACTTCCCCACCCACGCCTTTCTTGGTTGCTTCCCGGTCGGTCAACAAACCTGAGGAGGTCGACAAAATCGCGACACCCAATCCGCCGTGAACCTTAGGAATCTCGGTGGACTTCGCGTAAACCCGGAGGCCGGGCTTAGATACGCGCTTAATGCCCACAATCGAGCGCTCGCGCTTGGGGCCATATTTGAGCTCCAAGGTAAGTGAGGTACCCACGCGGGCAGCCTCCACCTTCCAGCTACCGATATAACCTTCGCGCTGCAAAATCTCAGCAATGTGCGTTTTTAGTTTGGAACCGGGCATGGACACAAGTTCGTGGTGTGCCTGGTTCGCATTACGCAGTCTGGTCAGCATGTCTGCGACCGGATCTGTCATGGTCATGGGTGTATCTCTTTTCTCTGGCCGGTTTCGACTCCAGGGGCACCTGGGCCGACCTCGCTAGTTAGGGCCTTTAGGCCTCGGTTTGGATGGCCTGCGCGAACGGGAAGCCGAGCGCCGACAGGAGTGCGCGACCTTCATCATCGGTTTTCGCAGTGGTGACCAAAGTGATGTCAAAACCGCGAACCCGATCGATGTTGTCTTGGTCAATCTCATGGAACACCGACTGCTCAGTGATGCCAAAAGTGTAGTTTCCGTTTCCATCAAATTGACGGTCACTCAAACCACGGAAGTCACGGATACGAGGCAAAGCCAGGTTCACGAGACGATCGAGAAACTCCCATGCGCGGTTGCCACGAAGTGTCACGTGAGCACCAATGGGCATCCCTTCACGCAGTTTGAACTGCGCAATGGAAACTCGGGCCAAGCTGACAACGGGCTTTTGTCCGGTAATCAGGGTGAGGTCCTTGAGGGCCCCATCCATGACCTTGGAGTCTTTAGCTGCGTCGCCCACACCGGTGTTGACGACAACCTTGACGATGCCGGGAACCTGGTGAGGGTTGGTGTAACCAAAATGCTCGGTTAGCGCAGGGACGATTTCCTTGCGGTAGTGAGCCTTAAGACGGGGGACGCCAGAAGTCTTAGCTTCGGCGGTTGCTGCTGCCATTAGAGCTCTTCTCCTGATTTCTTGGCGATGCGCACGCGCACCTGCTTCTTCACACCGTTTTTCTCAACGGTCTTGATCTTGGACCCCACACGAGTGGGCTTCTTGGTCTTGGGGTCCACCACGGCCACGTTAGAGATGTGAATGGGGGCTTCGTGAGTTTCCAAACCACCGGTCTTCGAACCGCGCTGGGATTGACCCACGCGAATGTGCTTGGTCACGTAGTTGACGCCTTCAACGAGGACACGGTTGGTCTCGCCAATAACCTCAATAACGCGCCCCTGCTTGCCGCGATCTCCGCCGCGGTCCTCGCGTGCACCGGAAATAACCTCTACGAGGTCACCCTTTTTGATTTTTGCCATGGTTAAACAACCTCCGGAGCCAACGAGATGATCTTCATGAAGCGCTTGTCGCGGAGTTCGCGTCCCACGGGCCCAAAAATACGGGTTCCACGAGGTTCGCCCTCTTTGGTCTTAATGAGCACCGCAGCGTTTTCATCAAACTTGATATACGAGCCATCGGGACGACGGGTTTCTTTTACCGTGCGCACGATGACAGCTTTGACAACTTCACCCTTTTTGACGTTACCGCCGGGGATTGCGTCTTTGACAGTGGCGACAATGATGTCTCCGATGCCCGCATAGCGGCGCCCGGAACCACCCAACACACGGATAGCCAAAAGTTCTTTGGCGCCGGTGTTATCGGCCACTTTGACTCGGGATTCTTGCTGAATCATGGGTTACTTCGCCTTCTCGACAATGGTGACCAGACGCCACCGCTTGGTTGCAGACAATGGACGAGTCTCAGAAATCAATACCAAGTCACCAATTCCTGCGCTGTTGGCCTCATCGTGCGCCTTCACCTTGGAGGATCGGCGGACAATCTTGCCATAGAGGGGGTGCTTCACGAGGTTTTCGACCTGGACAACAATGGTCTTATCCATCTTGTTGCTGGTCACCAGTCCGCGACGAACCTTGCGGTATCCACGGGCATCCTTGTCACGCACATCGCGTTCAGAGGACTCATGGCCCTTCATCACATCGGCGGCCATTATGCACTCTCCTCGGTGGTTTCAGGCTCAGTTACCTGCTCAGCCTTCTTTGACGTCTTCTTTGCTGCCTTTTCCACGGGCGCAGGTGCTGCTCGGATGCCCAATTCCCGTTCGCGAATGACCGTGTAAATACGGGCGATATCGCGCTTGACAGAACGTAGGCGTCCGTGGCTATCCAGCTGGCCGGTGGCCGACTGGAAACGCAGGTTGAACAGTTCCTCTTTGGCGCGACGCAGCTCATCTAAGAGACGCTCGTCCTCAAAAGTATCCAGTTCAACGGGTGCAAGTTCTTTTGATCCGACAGCCATTACATGCCCTCCTCACGCTTGATGATGCGAGCTTTCAACGGCAGTTTGTGAATCGCACGTGTCATGGCTTCACGAGCCAGTTCTTCGCTCACGCCCCCGACCTCAAAGAGAACGCGGCCGGGCTTGACGTTAGCAATCCACCACTCCGGCGAACCTTTACCACTACCCATGCGGGTTTCAGCAGGCTTTTTGGTCAAAGGGCGGTCGGGGTAGATGTTAATCCACACCTTTCCACCACGCTTGATGTGACGAGTCATCGCAACACGAGCAGCTTCAATCTGACGGTTGGTCACATAGGCGCTCGTTGTTGCCTGAATACCGAAGTCGCCGAAGCTCACCGTGGTGCCACCGGTGGCGTGACCGCCACGCTTGGGGTGGTGCTGCTTGCGGAACTTAACCTTGCGAGGAATCAACATACTTACTCAGCTCCCTGTGCAACGACGGGGGCAGCAACGGGTGCTGCCTCAGCGGCTGGTGCGCCAGCCGGTCCACGACGAGCGCCAGCACGATCAGGACGCTGCGAGCGCTGTGTAGCCTGCTCACGTGCGAGTTCCTTGTTAGTGATATCGCCCTTGTAAATCCAGACCTTCACACCGATGCGACCAAAAGTGGTACGAGCCTCGTAGAAGCCGTAATCAATGTTGGCACGTAGCGTGTGGAGGGGAACGCGGCCTTCGCGGTAGAACTCGGACCGGCTCATTTCTGCACCACCGAGACGACCGGAGACCTGAATTCGAACACCCTTCGCTCCAGCACGCTGAGCGCCCTGGAGGCCTTTACGCATCGCGCGACGGAAAGCCACACGACCGGCCAGCTGCTCAGCAATACCCTGGGCAACAAGTTGGGCTTCCAGTTCGGGGTTCTTGATCTCAAGAATGTTGAGTTGAATCTGCTTGCTGGTCATCGTTTCCAGGTCAGCACGAATGCGCTCAGCCTCTGCACCACGACGACCGATAACGATGCCGGGGCGAGCCGAATGAATGTCGACACGGACGCGATCACGCGTGCGCTCGATCTCAATGCGGGCAATACCGGCACGATCGAGTTCTTTCTTCAAGAACTCACGAATGCGGATATCTTCAGCGACGAAGTCAGCGTAACGCTGGCCTTTCTTTGTCGAATCTGAGAACCAACGCGACACGTGGTCGGTCGTGATTCCCAGACGGAATCCGTAAGGATGTACTTTCTGACCCATGGTTACTTGCCACCCTTCTTCTTCTTGCGACCCGGGTTAACCGAAGCCTCGTCGGGCGTTGCCAGCACAACCGTGATGTGACTGGTGCGCTTGTTGATGCGGAATGCTCGACCCTGCGCACGCGGCCTAAACCGCTTCAGGGTGAGTCCCTCATCTACGTAAGCGCGGGCGATAATGAGGTCTTGGTCGTCCAAGAACACACCTTCTTTGTCAGCAGTAACGCGAGCGTTAGCCATCGCCGAGGCAACCAGCTTCGCAATGGGCTCACTAGCCGACTGGGGGGCAAACTTCAGCACGCCGAGAGCTTCCTGGGCCTGCTTGCCACGAATCAGGTCGACAACGCGACGCGCTTTCCGGGGCGTGACGCGAATATTGCGCACACGCGCAAGGGATTCCACCATGTCTCTACCTCCTCATCACCGCGATTAGCGGCGACGGCCTTTCTTGTCATCTTTCACGTGGCCGCGGAAGGTGCGGGTGGGGGCAAACTCACCGAGTTTGTGACCCACCATGGTTTCCGTGACAAAAACGGGGATGTGCTTACGACCATCGTGAACAGCGATGGTGTGGCCCAGCATGGCCGGCACGATCATGGAGCGACGAGACCAAGTCTTGATCACGTTCTTGGTTTTGGCATCATTTTGACGCACCACCTTTTGCAGGAGGTGGTCATCCACAAAGGGTCCCTTTTTCAGACTACGAGGCATGTCTTACTCTCCTACTTACGATTCTTGCCGGCGGTGCGACGACGAACAATCTGACTGTTGCTGGCCTTTTTCTTGGAACGGGTGCGGCCTTCGGCCTGGCCCCAAGGGCTCACCGGGTGACGACCACCAGAAGTCTTACCCTCACCACCACCGTGGGGGTGATCGACAGGGTTCATGGCAACACCACGGACAGTTGGGCGAACACCCTTCCAGCGCATACGGCCAGCTTTACCCCAGTTGATGTTGGACTGCTCGGCGTTGCCGACCTCACCAATGGTGGCTCGGCAGCGAACATCCACGTTGCGGATTTCACCAGAGGGCAAACGCAACTGGGCGTTGGGGCCATCCTTAGCAACCAGACGAACGGAGGCACCAGCAGAACGAGCCATCTTGGCACCGCCACCGGGACGAAGTTCAATTGCGTGGATCACCGTTCCCACAGGGATGTTACGCAAAGGCAGGCTGTTACCGGGCTTAATGTCAGCACCGGGACCCGTCTCGACAATGTCGCCTTGGCTTAGTTTGCTGGGGGCCAAGATGTAACGCTTGGTGCCATCCACATAGTGCAACAAAGCGATGCGTGAGGTGCGGTTGGGGTCATACTCGATGTGAGCAACCTTGGCGTCAACGCCGTCTTTGTCGTGACGACGGAAGTCGATGAGACGGTACTGGCGCTTGTGCCCTCCACCAATATGACGGGTGGTGATACGTCCAGAGTTGTTACGACCACCAGTTTTGGGCAGCGGACGAAGAAGTGACTTCTCAGGCGTGCTGCGGGTGATTTCCTGGAAATCGGCAACCGACGAGCCACGGCGACCAGGCGTCGTGGGCTTGTATTTGCGAATAGCCATTGTTTTCCTCTTTACCTATCCCACAGCCGTGAAGATGTCGATGGATCCTGATACCAGGGAGACAATCGCGCGCTTGGTGTCTTTGCGCTTACCGGTACCAAACTTGGTGCGACGAGTCTTGCCCTGCTTGTTCAAAGTGTTCACACCGGCAACTTTGACGTTGAAGATTTTCTCGATGGCGAGTTTGATCTCGGTCTTGGTCGCACGGGGGTCTACCTCGAAGGTGTATTTTCCCTGGTCGATGAGGGTGTAGCTCTTTTCGCTCACGATGGGGCGAATGACGACATCCCGGGGGTCTTTGTTCCAGGCAACGGCGTTGACGTTCATTACTTAGCTCCCTTAGCCATAGAAGCCGACTTGTCGGCAATGAAAGTTTCCAAAGCATCAGCGGTGAAGATGATGTCATCAGAGTTCAACACGTCATAGACGTTGAGCTGGTCGGGGTGTACCGCGTGAATACCGATCAAGTTACGAACGCTCTTCTGCCCGAAGACATCCTCGCGACCGATTACGACCAACACATTCACACCAGGAGCAGTCTGAGCAACAAGCTTGGCTGCAATCTTGGTTGATGGCGCCTTCTCGGTGCCCAAGCTCTGGACAACGTGAATACGATCTGCGCGAGCGCGATCAGACAGTGCCGAAAGCAGAGCCTTCTGAACCATTTTCTTGGGCGTGCGCTGCGAATAATCGCGGGGCACGGGTCCGTGAACGACTCCACCACCGCGGTGCTGAGGAGCACGGATCGAACCCTGACGGGCACGACCGGTTCCCTTCTGCTTGAACGGCTTACGACCTGCACCGGAAACTTCACCACGACGCTTGGTCTTGTGTGTGCCCTGACGAGCCGCAGCAAGCTGCGCCACAACGACCTGGTGCATCAGTGGGACGTTGGTGACAACGTCAAAAACTTCAGCGGGGAGCTCGCGAGAACCGGACTTCTTTCCCGTTGTATCGAGAACATCAACAGTGGTAGCCATGACTATGCTCCCTTCCTGGCGTTACGAACGAACACCAAACGACCCCTGGCGCCGGGAACGGCGCCCTTGATCAGCAAGTAGCCGTTTTCGAGATCTACGGAGTGGACCTTGAGGTTCATTACCGTGACGCGGTCCCCACCCATACGACCGGCCATGCGCATTCCTTTGAATACACGTGAGGGGGTCGAGGAGGCACCAATTGAACCTGGCTTGCGGTGGTTACGGTGCGAACCGTGAGAGGCAGAAACACCCTTGAAGTTGTGACGCTTCATAACACCGGCGAAACCTTTACCCTTGCTGGTGCCCATGACGTCAACGAGTTGACCGGCTTCGAACACATCAGCATTGAGTTCTTGACCCACCTGGTAATTAGCGGTGTCAGAGGTGCGAATCTCGGTTACGTGACGGCGAGGCGTGACGCCTGCCTTCTCGAAGTGGCCTTTGAGCGGCGAGGTAACTTTGCGCGGGTCAATGGCACCCGAAGCGATTTGGATGGCTTCGTAGCCATCGACCTCTACGGTGCGGATCTGGGTCACGACATTAGGTGCGACAGAAACCACGGTGACAGGAATCATACGATTCTGGTCATCCCACACCTGAGTCATACCGAGCTTGATGCCCAATACACCTCGCGTTGTAGTCATTGTTGACATGGTTTTTTCCTTAGAGCTTGATTTCGATGTTGACGTCGGCAGGCAGATCCAAACGCATCAAGGAGTCCACCGCTTTAGGCGTGGGGTCAATGATGTCGATCAGACGCTTGTGGGTGCGCTTCTCAAAGTGCTCGCGAGAATCCTTGTACTTGTGAGGAGAGCGGATAACGGGAATCACGTCTTTTTCCGTAGGAAGCGGAACGGGACCCACAACGGTGGCACCAGCACGGGTGACCGTGTCAACAATCTTCTTGGCTGAAACATCGAGACCAGCGTGGTCATACGACTTCAGTCGAATGCGGATTTTTTGTCCCGCCATGGTTATCTCTTTCTCTTACTCGCACAGAGCTAGCTCTGCGCATTCAAGGCAACGCAGAGGATTATCTCCACGTCACACACACCACTGTTCTTCTATCAACACACTTCGACATGCCGCTAGGCACTTCCCTGCATTCACAAGCCGAAACATGTGAAGCGGATCCGTCGATCACGTTGTGTTCTGCTACCCGCGGCCTAGATATTTTCGCGAGACGCGAACCTATGCACTACCTGGCAGTGAGCCGGCCACGAATGGCTAGCGTATTGAACCTCACATACTCTGCCATAGCCAGCCATTTAGCGCAACCCGGGCGTGTCGGAAATGTGTCTGGGAGGGCTAAGCCTATTTATCTACGAAAAGCCTGGAGAACCAGGTGAGGGCGCGTTCCATGGGACCTTGGCGAAAACGGGATAACCAGAGTGTTGCAAGCAGGGCGAGGGCGCTGGTAACCGCCAGGGCAATAACCACCCCTGCCCAATAGGGCAGCACTTGATAAAGACGTCCACCCCAGGCGCTAAAAATCAGACTCAGGGCCAGCGACTGAGACAAATACACCGTGAGTGACATCCGGCCCATCTTTCCCAACCAGGTCGTGATCTGGGGCCTGGTGCGCAGTACCCACGCAACGAGCCCTAAATATCCGGCACTCAGCAGTGGTGCGCTGAGGAAGGATCCAAAGAAGGTAGCCAGCGCGATGGTCTCGGTGCGTCCGCCAGAGAGCTCATTGGATAACCACAGCCCGGCAGTAAGCAGCTGGAGCGGCAGACCCAGACCTAACCCCCAGCCCAGCAAACGCCGGAGGGTTTTAGGCGACATCGCTGAAACGTCCAGGAAATCGGAGCGGGCGGCCAAAATGCCCACCAGAAAGGCGACCAGGGTAAGCGCGCCTTGAAAAGGGATGAAAACAATCGCCACGGAATACCACAGCTCAAACCGCGCCGGAATAGATTCAAGATAAGTCCCCTCGCGCACAATGTCTTCGAGCGCCGGGATAGGGGTGGCTCCGGGACTGAGACCCGCCTTCTCCCCCGCCCAGGTCAGCACCACCAGACTGGTCAGCAGGGCAGCAAAAATGCCATAGAGCCAGCCAATCCACCCCACGATGACCCCGCGAGCCCTTCCATAAAAACCCATCAGCACCAGGCCCAAGATTCCATACAAGAAAAGGATGTCGCCCATAAAGAACAAGGCGGCGTGGGCAACCCCTAAGGCAATGAGACCAAAGGAGCGAGTAACCCACCGGGTTCGCCCGGTCCTCTTGTTGGCCAAGAGATAGTGCGAGGAATACCCGAAAACAAACGAAAACAAGAGATAGAACTTACCCGCAGCGAGGGCCTGAACCAGAAAAGCCGCAACAGCGTCCCCAGAGGAGACAATCGTTTCGCCGGAAACACCGTTATTGACCGACGTGGAAAAATAGGCAACATTGACCACGATGATTCCCCAGAGCGCGAATCCGCGAAGAACGTCGGGGCCCACATCTCGGGTCCTCGATTCCATGAGCCCACGTTACCAGCGAGCGCACGAAGCACGTTGCTTACTAGGATTGTCTAGTGGCTATGAACGTCAATCAAACCCTGCGGACGCTCGCGCTCGCGAGTATGCTCGGACTTTCGGCTTGTGCCTCTAATAGTGCCCCCGCGACGTGGGAAAAAGAGACGCTCAACATCGAAGTATTCGCCACCTCCGATATCAGCCAGGAAACCATTAACCAGGTAGAGGAGGGGCTGAACGTCGCCATCGATCTCTGGGGGAACCCCGGACCAATTGAATACTGGCTGATTGGAACCGATGAGGACGCCATGGAAGCTCTCGCTGATGAATATTGTCAGCGCCGGGATGACCGTGGCGACTTTGACAAGGCAGATTGTTTAGAGGACACCCTTGCAAACCGAGACCACGGGTATAGGTCTTATCTAGAAATTGGCCAGGAAGCAGTAGCTTCCCAACAAGCCTCGAGCAACATGGGGCGCAACGGGCACTCCCAATGGGGTTTTCATGCTTATACCTCCTCGATTCCTTTGGGCTTCGAAGGTCTCCTAGGCACCGCACCAGAGGAAGACCAACGCGGAATTCTTCACGAGTTCTTCCATGCGCTTCAGCATGGGAGCTTTCCACCCAATGTTTCCCGGGATGACGCAGACGACCTGATGGGGCCCATCTGGTTTGTTGAAGGTGGAGCTGAATACATGGCGCAGACTGGTTTAGTTCAAGCTCACGAGTCAGGCGCTCTTGCGTCCTTCTCCGGTGGTGACTCCGGGTGGCCTGGTTTTGCAACGCAGATGAGCTGGAAGCTCTCTGAGCACAGGACTACCAGTTACGCTGCCCCAGCCTCGCTGAGATTGACTACAGCTCCGAGTGCAGCCAGTACGCCTACGAGGGCGGAACCTGGGCCCACGCTCTACTGGCCAAGAAAGCTGGCCCAAACGCACTGTGGAGACCTTCTACCCTCAACTCCAGAACGGGTTGGGCCGGTCCTTCTCCTGGTCAAACCCCGGGTGGCCGGTTTTGCAAGAGAGCGGGCTTGCACAGGACTACCAGTTACGCTGCCCCAGCCTCGCTGAGATTGACTACAGCTCCGAGTGCAGCCAGTACGCCTACGAGGGCGGAACCTGGGCCCACGCTCTACTGGCCAAGAAAGCTGGCCCAAACGCACTAGTGGAGACCTTCTACCCTCAACTCCATGAACTGGGTTGGGCCGGTGCCTTCTTGGCTACCTACGGTCAAACACCCGAGGAATTTATGCAGGAATTCGACGCGTTCTTAGGTTTAAGCCTAGAAGAGCAGGTCGCTTGGTTTCCCTGGCTTGGGTAAGCCAAAAATTCAATCGCACTACAGACCCGAATCGGAAGCGATTTCGTCTAGGCGGGCCGCGACGAGATCAATAAATAGGGCCGTATCAATGCTGTGGTCTAAGCCGATACGAATCAGATTCTCCGTTGTGGAGTAACCTGCCAGGCGGTCCCTGAGAGCCCCCATTACTTTCTTACTCCAGGGTGAAAAAGAAACCCAGTCTTTGGCAGCACTCAGCCCCGCCACGTAATCTTTGCCCTGCCTGAAGTGTGGGACATTCCAGGCAAGCGTCACTTCTAGCTCCGGGAAACTCTCGCCAATGGCATCCATGAGGGTTCTGAGCGCATTGGCCTGGTCGGGGCTCTGATGGGCCAGATAATCCTCAGCGTCGAG
This sequence comes from Microbacteriaceae bacterium BACL25 MAG-120322-bin65, assembly GCA_001438965.1. Classification (GTDB taxonomy): domain Bacteria; phylum Actinomycetota; class Actinomycetes; order Actinomycetales; family Microbacteriaceae; genus Pontimonas. The sequence continues at coordinate 19,678 of LIAY01000002.1, forward strand.
AAAAGGTGCTGCCACTTACGGACGCTTTCGATTCTTGATTGCTCGGATAACCCTCGCCACAATCCCCACCGCAATCGAGAGCGTAACCACGCCAGAAAAAATCCACTTGATCATGGCCGAGGCTGAGGCTAGCTGCGCCAGAGAAGATGAAACCACACCATCGGCAAGGTACTGGCTCGACAAGGATGCCAACGCAAAGTTTTCAAGCCAGTCAAAAACTACTTGACCAAAGGGCAGCAGGTTGAGCCAAGCGACCCTCTGAGCAAAAGGTTTAAACAAGACCGAGAGCCAGACCACATACATCACACCGTAAATGAGGGCAAAGAGGGTGTCCCAAATCTGGTTAGAGGCTATGTACCCAAGAATCATGTCCTCCGTGCGGGAGGCCAAAAAGGCGAGGACGTCGCTGGAATCAAAACCGATTGAGGTACCCAGCGACTGAGGGCCGCTACCGGGCGCTGCGAAGCTGGCGCTTTGAGGAATCGAGACAAAAAGTAGGTAGCCGCCAAACACTGCAGTGAGCAGCACGGCAAGGAGAAGACTCGAGCGCTGATAGAAAAACCCGGACAAACCGACACGTTTCACTGGCTTAGCAGGGACACCGTTTCCGGCAGTCGCCTTGTTGGCATCGACCATATTATTGCGGGAAGTGACAGGCCGACTCGTGGGACGTTCTCACAATGAGCTGTGGCTCCTCGATGCTGCATTTGTCTTGAGCTAGCCAACACCGAGTGTGGAATCGGCAGCCCGAGGGAGGGTTGATAGGTGAGGGGACGTCTCCGGTCAAGACAATCCTTTCCAGCCCATTATCGGTGACGTGTGGCGCGGAGCTAATCAAAGCTTTTGTATAAGGATGGGCGGGGTTGTTGTAGACCTCACGCGTCGTGCCAAGCTCCACAATCTTGCCCAAATACATCACCGCGACCCTGTGAGAAATATGACGAATCACGTTCAAGTCGTGAGCGATAAACAGATATGAAAAACCTAAATCCTCCTGTAAATCTTTAAGGAGGTTGATTATCTGAGCCTGAATGGAGACATCCAAGGCGGAAACTGGCTCGTCACAGACAATCACCTTCGGATCGAGGGCTAGCGCGCGCGCAATCCCAATTCGCTGGCGCTGACCTCCCGAAAATTCATGAGGATATCTTTTCAGGTGGTCAGCATTCAGACCCACGCGATCTAAGAGATATTTAACCCGCGATTCAATCCCCCCTGAAGGGTCAACGCCCTGGACAATCATCGGCTCGGAAACGATCTCTGAGACAGTCTTACGCGGGTTCAAGCTAGAGAAAGGATCTTGAAAGATGATTTGAATCTTTTTTCTGATCTCTCTCATCTCACGGCCACGAAGAGTGGTGATGTCTTGGCCATCAAGACGGATTGATCCCCTGGTGGGTTCGATGAGGCGAGCGGCCACCCGCGCAAGGGTTGTCTTGCCGCAACCTGACTCGCCAACTATTCCTAAAGTCTCGCCAGCGGCGAGCTCAAGACTAACCCCATCCACGGCTTGCACGACAGCACCACGATTTTTGCTAAAGGTCGATGTCTCCGAATAGTGCTTGACAATGTTTTCAAGTACGAGCATCACGCAGCCCCGCTCTTTGCTAAGAAGCCGTCACGATTCTTGACGGGAAGAAAACAAGCGCTGTGGTGCTGTGGCCCTGACTCGGCTAGCGCAGGCTGGACGGACCCGCAAGCCATTCCCTGACTATTTGCGAACTGGCATCGGGGCGCAAAACTGCACCCTTCAAAACGTTCGCTGGGGGATGGCGGTGCACCCGGAATGGGTTTCAAGGGTGCATCCAAGTCCTCGTTCGCAACGAGTGAGTCAAGCAACCCTCTGGTGTAGGGGTGGTGGGGGCGCGCAAAAATTTCGGCTGCAGGAGCAGACTCCACAACCCGTCCCCCATACATCACAACAACGTCGTCACACATTTCCTTGACCACGCCAAAATCGTGCGTAATGAGGAGGATCGCCATCCCTGTATCGCGCTGAATTTGCTTGAGGAGATCGAGAATCTGGGCCTGAACCGTCACATCTAGGGCTGTGGTGGGCTCATCAGCAATCAACAACCGTGGCTTATTGATAAGTGCCATCGCAATCATGATGCGTTGACGCATACCACCGGAAAATTGGTGCGGGTAATCGTCAATTCGTTGCGATGCCTCGGGGATACCGACCTCTTCAAGGGCTACCATCGCTTGCTGGCGCGCTTCCTTTTTCGAGGCTCCCTTGTGGTGCACCAGATACGCCTCAGCGATCTGTTTACCCACCGTGTAAAAGGGGTGCAAGGAAGAGAGTGGATCTTGGAAAATTATAGAAATAGGTCCACCACGAAGTTGTCTCAATGCGTTCCCATCGGCGTAGTCGATAGGTTTGCCCTCAAAACTGATCGACCCAGAAATCTCGGTCTTTGAGCCACCGTTAAGCCCAAGAACAGACAACGCGGTCACGGACTTCCCCGAGCCTGATTCGCCGACACATCCCAAGGTGGTGCCTGGCTCAATAGAGTAGGAAACACCATTGACCGCGTGGACAATCCCGTCTTCTAGGGGAAAACGGACTGTTAGATCGTTGATACTCAAAAGCGTCATTGCACGCCAACTCTGGGATCGAGTCGGGCATAGGCGATGTCCACCAAAGTATTCGCGACAATGATGAACGAGGATGTCAACATAATGGTCCCTGCCAGGACCGGCAAGTCGGACTCGTGAACGGCTGAAAACGTCAGCCTCCCGAGTCCAGGAATGGAGAACACAGCTTCGGTGACAATCGCACCACCAAGCAGTCCGGCCAGGTCGATTCCAGCAATCGTCACAATGGGTGTAAGCGCGGATCGCAGTACATGCCGACGAACAACAACGCCCTCACCTAAACCTTTAGCTCTAGCTGTTCGGATGTAATCCTCGTTCATCGTCTCGAGAATTCCATCTCGGCTCAATCGGGCATAAATGGCTGAATACAACAGCGCAAGAGTCACCCAAGGCAGCAGCATCGTGAGGAACCAGAAGAGCGGATCCTCGCCGAGTTCTATATATCTAGGAGTCGGAAAAATTGGTACCCAAAATACAAAAGCAAAAACAAGGAGCAGCCCCGTAAAGAACGTGGGCAGACTCGTCCCCACAAGCACGAAACTAATTCCTAGTCGGTCTTGCCATTTGCCCTTCTTCAAAGCGGAAATTATGCCCACGCCCAGGCCCACGACAATCCACAACACAAATGCTCCACTTGTCAGAGCAATAGTTGCCGGGAGCGCACGCACAATGAGGGTGGTGACTTCCTCGCCTTTGCGGAAGCTATAGCCCAAACATGGTGCTTCACACTCAAAAGTGGCGCTACCGCTGCCGTATTCACGGCCAGCCACAATTCCCTTAAGAAATAACGCGTACTGCTCAGCAATAGGTTTGTCGTAACCCAGGCGTACTCGGTTCTTCTCAATGATCTCGGGTGTGCACGATTTGCCACACGTGAGGGCGGCGGGATCAGAGGGAAGCGCGTTGAAAAGCAAAAACGTAATGATGGTCACCGAGAACAACAAACCGACCATGACAGCCAACCGTCGAGTAATAAAGCGAATCACGTCACTAATCTCCTTGGATGATGCTGGGGGGCATACTCACGCATGCCCCCCAGCACGGAACTGACCCTACTGTTCTAGGTACAAGTCAGCTGGGTTGTACCAGCCGTATGCGTCCCAGAAGTAAGCGTTGCCAACTTTCGATCCCGGCAAGAGCTGGGTCTTACCGAATAGCGTCGGGATGACCCACACTCGATCCATGGCGAGCTGGTTACCATCAGCCCACAAGGAACCTTGTGCGTTTCGGTCGACTTCACCCTTACCAGCCGCCACAATGCCGGCGAATTCGGCATAGGCTTCTGGGTCGCCCTCGATGGCACGAGAGAGATCAAAACCACCATCGGGGGTAAACAGCGCTGGCACAACGGTTGAGGCGTTGGGCCAGTCTGGTCCCCATCCAGCGAAGTTGAGATCACCCTGTGAGCCAGGATCAAGCACTACACCGTAGTACTGACCAGGCTCAATCGGGTTCGGGATGATGGTGATTCCAGCATTTGCCCCCAAGGACGAAACCCACGCCGCAGCGTACTTTTCATTGGTGGGGGTGGATGCGTAATCCAAGCTCAGACCAGCACCAGTTGCCCGGGCGTGAACGTCTGGGCAGGTTGTAGCCGCCTTATCCATCCACTCGCCTGCGACTGCCGCATTACCAGCAGGCATCAAGTCGTCATAACCGGTGACGGCTCGGTAGTCGAGGGGAAGGTTGGGCTTGATTACACCATCGGCCGTCTCACCTGCGTACTTTCCACCGGCAGCCGTAAGGATCGCCTCGCGGTCAAGTGCGTAGTAAACAGCCTTGCGGATTTCTACACAGGGCACACTCGCCGTGTTCACAGCGACGTAGCGTACGTAGGGGTCGAAGACATTCAGTGCACGCTCACTAAGGTCAGCGTCGGCGAAAATCCGGTCAAGGTTTTCGGGCTGTACTGAGTATGCGATGGCATTCGCATCGGGGCCTTCACTCGCAATCAGTCGTTCATCGATGATCTTCGGATCCAACGAGAACTGCATGATGATTTCGTCCGGGTACGCGTTACGGATGGGGTCCGATTCAGGATCCCAGTTATCGTTACGAACTAATTTGAGTTCGCGTCCGATTTCATAGGACTCAATCTTGTAAGGACCACTCGACACGGGACGGTCGTCATAGAACTCTCCGGTATCCGATGCTGCTGGCACTGGAGTAGAGATCGTCAACGTAAACGCTCCATTGAAATCGATGACAGGGGTGTTCAAGCGAATCACCATGTTCTTGTCATCGACACACTTAAACGCGTCGTCGTATTGGTCCTGGCCGACTCCGGTGTAGGGGCCTTCATAGTTCTCCACGTCCAAGTAAGCAACGAGGAAGGCAGGGCCATCCGTGATGACATCCTGCGCAAACGAACGACTCATGCCGTACTTGACGTCGTCACAGGTGATAGGGCTGCCATCTTCGAACGTAATCCCGTCACGAAGAGTGAACTCCCAGGTCTGGCCGCCGTCATCGGTTCTGCCTATATCGGTCGCAAGGTCGGGAACGATGTTGCCTGCCTCGTCAAATGTCACCAAAGTGCGGTGCATCAGTCCACCAGCAAAAGCAATATCTGCTCCCGTGTAGTTCCTCTGAGGATCAAGGTGAAGGATTTGTTCAGCTTGAGTCAGGATGTAAAGGGTTCCTCCAGCCTGAGGACCCCCAGCACTCGCTGCCTCACCCGAATCGGAGCTTTCGGCCGAATCGGTTGCTCCGCCTCCAGAGCAAGCAGCCAACAGAAGGACACTTGTCGACAACAGTGCTGCAAATTTTGTAGCTGTTGAGGTTTTCATGTCTCTCCTTTCTTATTGGTTAGTGGAGACAAGTGTCTCCGTCGAAACATCACACGATATTTCGAGTCCGGTCATCTCGACCCCTTGGGGTCGAGGGCATCTCTGATGGCATCTCCTAAAAGGTTGAAAGAGAGTACGACCGCGAAGAGGGTCAACCCCGGAAACAACATGTAACTGGGAACAACCCTGAAGTAACTCACGCTGTCGGCGAGCATCGCACCCCAGGTCGGTGTAGGAGGCAAGACACCGACGCCAAGAAAGGCGAGTGTGGCCTCGGTCGCTATGTATGAGGGAAGAGTAAGTGAGGCATAGATGATGATCGGGGCCCAGAGATTAGGGAGTATCTGAGTAAACATAATTCTGAACGGTCCCGCCCCCATGGCGATACTCGCTTCAACAAATTCTTTTTCCCGCAAACTCATCACCTGTCCGCGAATAACCCGAGCGATAATCGGCCAACCGAACAAGGACAGCACCAAAATGATGTAAAGAATCCGGGCTGGATTACCTTGGGGCACCCCCAGTGAAACCAAACGTTGGGTCATAGCGTTGGAGAGAGCGAGAATTAATAGGAGAATCGGAAAGGCCAGCATCAAGTCAATAAAAGTCGAAATTACCTTGTCCACCCGGCCCCGAAAGTAGCCTGCGATGAGGCCCAGAACCACACCTATGGTCATCGTGATGAGGGTTGCGGATGTCGAAATAAACAGAGACACCCTCATCCCTAACAACAACCTGGCGAGAATGTCGCGCCCCGTACCAGGCTCTACCCCAAACGGATGTTCGGCACTGATACCACCGATACCCACTGGCAAACCAGCAGTATCTGGGTCGAGTGAGTCTTTGTAGAAGAAATAAGGATCAACACCCACTAGGGAGTTGATCAGTGGCGCAGTGAGGGCAAGAAGGAAGACCGCTACCGTCACGCCAAGAGAAACTCGACCCAGCGAATCCCTCCGAAAACGAGCCCACGCAAGTTGTCGAGGAGACGAAATCGTTGCACTCATTTTGAGCCCCATTCGCCACTACATTGTAGGAAACAAAATGATAGTACCGGAAAGGTCGCTGTGTTGAATACCGTAGGCGAATTGTGGCGTATCCCTAAATTCCCCACGCTATTCGTTGCTCGGGCTGTTTCAAATCTTGGGAACGGTATCTCACCAGTAGCTCTGGCATTCGGCGTCCTTGCTATACCCGGTGCAGACGCAGGCTCCCTGAGCCTGGTCGCAGCGGCACGCACATTTCCTATCCTTCTGTTGCTGATTTTCGGCGGTGCGATTGCCGACCGTTACGGGCGCGCCCGGGTAATGGGCTGGTCGGACATTGTGTTAAGTGTTTTTATTGCCTCCATCGGAATCGCTTTTATTACCGAAGATGCAACGGTGGCCTTCCTCGTGGTTGTCGGGTTGTTTGCCGGCCTCCTCAATGGACTCTGGTACCCGGCGTTCGCCGGCATGACGCCAGTAATTGTTCCTCCGAAAAATCTTCAGACCGCCAATGCCACTATCGGGTTTGGTTCCAACGTCGCATTTATGATTGGCACGGCGGTGGGCGGAATCACTGTGGCATACCTGGGAATCGGATGGGCCATCGTGGTGGATGCGCTCACCTTCCTCATTGCGGGACTACTGATTCTCCCGCTCGCGAAAATCCCTCAGGATCGACCCGCAGACGATAGCGAGAGAATCACCATCTTCCGCGACATTCGCGATGGGTGGGGGGAATTTTCCTCGAGACCTTGGCTCGTCACTGTTGTGGTGGCGTGGGCTTTTATCAACCTGGGATTCGAAGCTGCCTGGGCCGTTCTTGCGCCGCTTCAATCCGAGGCTCGATTTGATGGACCAACCAGTTGGTCGATCGTGTTGACGTCGATGGCTCTCGGAATGATCGTGGGGGTGGCGCTAGCGGGAAAGATAAGACCGAAATATCCGCTGCGGACTGCAATGATCTTCGCCGGATTCATTCCCGTGTGGTTAATAAGTTTCGCGATTCCCTTACCCCTTGGCCTCGTTGCCGTAGGCGGTTTCCTTGCCGGACTCGGTTTGGACTTGTTCTACGTCTTTTGGATGACCACAATTCAAACTCAAGTTCCCCCCGAGGCTTTGTCGAGGGTGAACTCGTATGATGCCTTAGGCTCCTTCCTTTTTGGTCCACTGGGGATCCTCCTAGCCGGCCCCGTCGCGCTTCTGATCGGCGTGCAAAACGCTCTCTACGGTGCGGCCATCGTCTCTGGCCTAGCGATTGCGAGCACTTTCCTCGTCAAAAGTGTGAGAAACCTAGAGGGCCGCGCTAAGCACGAAGGCGACTAATAACCACTGCGCGGCAATGAGGGACACAACGACAAAGGGCCCGGGTTTCCCCGGGCCCTTTGTTACTTCTAGTACTACTTGAGAACCTTAGTTACCGTTCCGGCACCCACAGTGCGTCCACCCTCACGGATGGCGAAGCTGAGGCCCTCTTCCATGGCGATGGGCTGAATTAAGTCCACCTTCATGTCAGTGGTGTCACCAGGCATGACCATTTCGGTGCCCTCAGGCAACGAGATAACGCCGGTCACGTCCGTGGTGCGGAAGTAGAACTGGGGACGGTAGTTCGTGTAGAAGGGGTTGTGACGCCCACCCTCGTCTTTGCCGAGGATGTAAGCGGTTCCTTCGAACTCGGTGTGAGGGGTAACGGAACCAGGAGCAACAACAACCTGGCCACGCTCTACATCTTCACGCTTGGTACCGCGAAGAAGCAGTCCACAGTTCTCGCCGGCCCATGCCTCATCGAGCTGCTTGTGAAACATCTCTATACCCGTAACGGTGGTCTTCTGCGTGGGACGAATACCCACGATTTCGACATCCGAGTTGATAGAGAGCGTGCCACGCTCAGCACGGCCGGTGACAACAGTGCCACGACCGGTGATGGTGAAGACGTCTTCAATGGGCATCAAGAACGGCTTGTCCTTGTCGCGCACAGGGTCAGGAACGCTTGCGTCCACTGCCTCCATGAGCTCCATGATCTTGTCGCCCCATGCTGCGTCACCCTCGAGTGCCTTCAGCGCGGAAACACGGATCACAGGAGCGTTGTCGCCATCGAAGCCCTGGGCGGAAAGCAGCTCACGGACCTCAACCTCAACAAGCTCGAGGATTTCTTCGTCATCGACCATGTCGGACTTGTTCAGCGCGACGAGCAGGTAAGGAACACCCACCTGCTTGGCGAGCAGAACGTGCTCACGGGTCTGAGCCATCGGACCGTCAGTGGCGGCAACCACGAGGATTGCACCGTCCATCTGTGCGGCACCGGTGATCATGTTCTTGATGTAGTCGGCGTGGCCTGGAGCGTCTACGTGTGCGTAGTGGCGCTTGGGGGTCTCATACTCCACGTGGGAGATGTTGATGGTGATACCGCGCTGACGCTCTTCCGGAGCAGAGTCAATAGATGCGAAGTCACGCATCACGTTGACAGCTGATGGATTGCGCTCTGCGAGCACCTTGGAAATAGCAGCGGTAAGAGTGGTCTTGCCGTGATCGACGTGACCGATCGTACCGATGTTAACGTGCGGTTTGATCCGCTCGAACTTGGCCTTCGCCACTGTGGTCCTCCTCGGGACTGTTCACCTGAACCTTTCGGGTCCAGATTGTTGGGTACTTGTCTTGTTTGTTTAGGCCTACGAGCCTATTCGGTTGGGCTTAGTCGCCCTTGCCCTTCTGAATAATCTCGTCGGCTACAGCCTTCGGGACTTCAGAGTACGTCTCGAAAGTCATCGAGTACATTGCGCGACCTGAGGTCTTCGACCGCAAGTCACCAACATAACCGAACATCTCCGAGAGCGGCACGAGTGCACGAACAACTTTTACGCCGGTCGCATCCTCCATGCTCTGAATCTGCCCACGCCTCGAGTTCAAGTCGCCGATGACATCGCCCATATATTCTTCTGGGGTCCGCACCTCGACAGCCATCAACGGCTCGAGCAGAACAGGGTCTGCTTTTCTCGCGGCCTCCTTGAAGACCATCGATCCAGCAATTTTGAACGCCATCTCCGAAGAGTCAACGTCGTGGAACTGCCCATCCAGGAGTGTCGCTTTGACACCCACGGTTGGGTAGCCCGCCAGAACGCCTACCTGCATAGCGTCCTGAATTCCAGCGTCTACCGAGGGGATGTATTCACGAGGAATACGGCCACCGGAGACCTTGTTATCAAATTCGTACATGGTCTCGCCCGTAATTTCGAGCGGCTCGAGACTGATCTGCACCTTGGCAAACTGACCGGATCCACCAGTCTGCTTCTTGTGGGTGTAATCGATCTTCTCCACCTTGCGACGAATGGTCTCGCGGTAAGCAACTTGGGGCTTACCCACGTTAGCTTCCACGTTGAATTCACGCTTCATCCGGTCTACCAGGATGTCCAGGTGAAGCTCACCCATGCCCTTGATGACGGTCTGACCAGTTTCCACGTTCTGCTCGGTGCGGAAAGTCGGGTCTTCTTCGGCAAGCCTCTGGATGGCCAAAGAAAGCTTCTCCTGGTCAGCCTTGGTCTTGGGCTCGATTGCGACCTCGATGACGGGCTCTGGGAAGGTCATGGACTCTAGGACTACCTGGTTCGTTGGGTCACACAGGGTGTCCCCAGTGGTGGTGTCTTTCAAACCAATGACGGCATAGATGTGACCAGCAGAGACAGACTCGACCGGGTTTTCCTTGTTGGCGTGCATCTGGAAGATCTTCCCGATGCGCTCCTTCTTGCCCTTAGTGGAGTTGATGACCTGAGCACCCGAATCGATGGTTCCTGAATACACGCGAATGTAGGTAAGGCGACCAAAGAAGGGGTGGACGGCGACCTTGAATGCCAAGGCAGAAAAAGGCTCACCAGATTCTGGCTTGCGCAACACAATCTTTTCCGCATCGCGCACATCGTGGCCTTCAATTGCGGGCACATCCAGTGGAGAAGGAAGGTAATCAACAACGGCATCGAGCATGGGCTGAACACCGCGGTTTTTGAACGACGAGCCACACAGAACCGGGTAGGCCGCACCAGCAATGGTCAGCTGACGGATGCCGGCTTTGATTTCTGGAATAGAAATTTCTTCACCGTTCAAGAACTTCTCCAGAAGTTCCTCATTGGCTTCAGCAACACCCTCGATCAGGGTGGCGCGGTATTCCTCGGCCTTGGCCTTGAGTTCCTCGGGGATCTCGACAGTTTCGTATTCAGCGCCCAAGGTCACATCACCTTTGGAGTCACCAGGCCAAACCATGGCCTTCATTTCAACCAGGTCAACAACTCCGGTGAAAGTGTGCTCGAAGCCAATCGGTAATTGAATAACGAGTGGCTTAGCACCGAGGCGCTTGATGATGGTATCGACGGTGAAATAGAAGTCGGCGCCTAGTTTGTCCATCTTGTTGATGAAGCAAATGCGAGGCACGTTGTACTTATCAGCCTGACGCCACACCGTCTCCGACTGTGGCTCCACACCTTCTTTACCGTCAAAGACTGCAACTGCCCCATCGAGTACACGCAGACTGCGCTCCACCTCAACGGTGAAGTCCACGTGACCTGGGGTGTCGATGATGTTGATCTGGTTGTTATCCCAGAAACAGGTGGTCGCTGCGGAGGTAATGGTGATGCCGCGCTCTTGCTCTTGCTCCATCCAGTCCATCGTGGCAGCACCATCGTGGACCTCACCGATTTTGTGGGAAATACCCGTGTAAAACAGAATGCGCTCTGTCGTGGTGGTCTTTCCCGCATCGATGTGGGCCATGATGCCGATGTTGCGAACCTTATTCAGGTCAGTTAGCACGTCCTGTGCCACAGTGTTCCTCCGAGTTTTAGTAGGTGGATAAAGGCGGTTGCCTTTTTCCTACCAGCGATAGTGAGCGAAGGCCTTGTTGGACTCCGCCATTTTGTGAGTATCTTCACGGCGCTTCACAGCGGCACCGAGGCCGTTGGATGCATCCAAGATTTCGTTGGTCAAACGGTCAGTCATCGTCTTTTCACGACGAGCCTTCGCGTAGCTTGTCAGCCAACGCAGAGCGAGAGTGTTGGCACGGTGAGGCTTGACCTCAACGGGCACCTGGTAGGTCGAACCACCAACACGACGAGAGCGAACCTCGAGGGTGGGGCGGACGTTATCCAGAGCCTTTTTCAACACCATGACGGCGTCCTGGCCGCTCTTGGTGCCAACGCCTTCAAGTGCACCATAAACAATGCGCTCAGCTAGGCCTTTTTTACCAGCAACCAGGATCTTGTTCACCAGCTGAGAAACAACGGGCGAGCCATAAACCGGGTCAGCAACAACGGGACGTTTAGGAGCGGGACCTTTACGGGGCATTACTTCTTCTCCATCTTCGCGCCGTAGAGGCTACGGGCCTGCTTGCGGTTTTTAACAGCCTGAGTGTCCAAAGCGCCACGCACAATTTTGTAGCGGACACCGGGGAGGTCTTTCACACGGCCGCCACGAACCAGGACCATCGAGTGCTCCTGCAGGTTGTGGCCTTCACCAGGGATGTAGGCGGTTACTTCAGCTCCATTGGAAAGTTTGACACGAGCCACTTTGCGCAAAGCCGAGTTCGGCTTCTTAGGGGTCGTGGTGTACACACGCGTGCAAACGCCGCGCTGTTGTGGGTTGGCCTTAAGGGCAGGCGTCTTGGTCTTCTGGACCTTGGGCTTGCGTCCCTTACGGACCAACTGTTGAATCGTTGGCACAGTTCACTCCTTATTGGTGCTGCACGGTGACAGCTCATTGATGGTTATTACTGGATGGTGTTGACTAGTTCCCCACCACCCAGCGACATCGCACCAAGCGTCGCCTTGCGACTGCTACTTGGTATGCCGTGGGGGTTGACTTGATGATGTTGCCACCATGGTTGCCCGTGGACCCTTGCTGCGGACTTGATGACCCGAGTCTGTAGCACCTCAGTCGAGGCATACATGACGGGCGTGCCATCACCCACACACAAACTCTAAGAGTAATGCCGAAGAAGCCGTTGGTCAAATGATTTGACCACTTTGTGCCCAAACAATGACCATCAAGGTGGCGGCAACCATGGCGGGTCCAAAGGCTAAGGGATCTTTTGCCCGTCCCCGGTGGCGAAGAATCATCACGGTAGCAACAATTCCACCCAGCACAAAGGAGAGTATCGCTTGGACAAAAGCCAGCCCGGAGGCCAGAAAATCAAGATAAAAGCCCAGAATCGCCTGGAGTTTCACATCCCCCCAACCCAAGGGGCGACTGGGCAACAGTGCCAGAAGCGCAAACGTTCCAGCGCTGAGAGTCGAACCTAGGAGCCCACTAGCGATGGAGCCCTCCTGGGCGCCCAGCAGGGCCACTATGCCCACCCCAAGTGCCAACGGCGCAGTGAGAGCGTTGGGCAGTCGGTGTTCTTTCTGATCAATAACGCTAAGCCACAGCCCGAATGTTGCCACCATGGCGTGCAACACCACGACTAGGGACATGACCACACGCTAAGTTGAAACCACCGCTGGTGGGAGAAATTATCCACACCTAACGCACAAAGGGCCAGCAAGTGCTGACCCTTTGTGCGTTAGAGAACTATGTTGCTATTCAGCCTCTGGTTTTGCAGTCTCACCCTCGGTGGCCGAGAAAGACTCGAAGTCCACGAAGGAGAGGTCATCGGCGCTAGCGAACTCAGCGTCGTCTGCATAAAGGCGAGCTGGGTAGTGCTCAGCTCGTGCTTCATCCGTGGGCTCCACGGTGACGTTGCGATATTCACTCAAGCCAGTTCCTGCAGGAATCAGCTTTCCGATAATCACGTTCTCTTTCAAGCCGACCAAGTAATCGCTCTTACCTTGCATTGCAGCTTCGGTGAGAACGCGGGTGGTCTCCTGGAAGGAGGCTGCAGAGAGCCACGACTCTGTTGCCAGCGAAGCCTTGGTGATACCCATGACTTCCTGACGAGCGGAGGCGGTCTTCCTGCCTTCGGTGAGAGCTTCACGGTTGAGCGTGTTATACCGGGCACGGTCAACCAGCTCACCGGGGAGCAACGAGGTCTCAGCGTGATCCACCACGGTCACCTTGCGCATCATCTGACGAACGATGACCTCAATGTGCTTGTCGTGGATGGGCACACCCTGTGAGCCATACACGCCCTGGACACCATCAACGAGGTGCTCCTGGACGGCACGCACACCCTTGACGCGAAGAACTTCCTTCGGATCCAGTGGGCCCTCATGGAGTTGCTGACCCAGATCAACGCTTTGGCCATCTTCGACCAGAAGTGTCATACGCTTCGAAACCGTGTGAAGCACGGGCTCGTCGCCGTTATCGGGTGTCAAGGTGATCTTGAACTGCGTCTCGGTCTCATCAATACTGATGCGGCCATTAGCTTCACAGATCGGGCTGGAACCTTTGGGGTTACGCGCTTCGAAAAGCTCGGTAACACGAGGCAGACCCTGGGTGATGTCATCAGCTGATGCTGAACCACCGGTGTGGAAGGTGCGCATGGTGAGCTGCGTGCCAGGTTCACCAATTGACTGGGCGGCGATAATGCCCACCGCTTCACCCAAATCAACAGCAATACCCGAAGCGAGCGAGCGGCCATAACAAGCCGCGCACACACCAACGACCGATTCACATGTCAGCACCGAGCGAACGATGATTTCGGGCACACCGCCACGGACCAGTTCTTTGATCAGCACGTCGCCGACATCGGAACCAGCAGGAGCAACAACCTTGCCCTTTTCGTTCAGCGCATCCGCAGCGAGGTTTCTTGCGTAGACCTCGTTTTCGACGTTGTCTTCGCGGACCCATTCGCCTTCAGCGTTCTTGGTGGCAATGGGGAAGGTGATTCCCTTAGTGGTGCCACAGTCCCTTTCGCGGATGATGACATCCTGTGCCACATCCACGAGACGCCTGGTCAAGTAACCCGAGTCAGCAGTACGCAAAGCGGTATCTGCCAGACCCTTTCTCGCACCGTGTGTGGCGATGAAGTATTCGGCAACCGAAAGTCCTTCACGGTAGCTGGAGATAATCGGGCGGGCGATAACTTCACCACGTGGGTTGGAAACCAAACCACGCATACCGGCGATGTTTCCGACCTGCAACCAGTTACCACGAGCACCAGAAGTGACCATGCGGTTAATGGTGTTGTCCTCAGGGAAAGCGGCGCGCATCTCAGCGTTTACTTCCTTAGTGGCAGCACTCCACACCTCAACCAGTTCGCGACGACGCTCGATGTCAGAAATCAGACCCTTGTCGTATTGCGACTGGATCTTGGCTGCCAACTTCTCGTACTTGGCAATGATTTCTCCCTTATGAACCGGGGTCAAAACATCGGAGAGCGCAACCGTGATGCCCGAGCGTGTTGCCCAGTAGAAACCGGCATCCTTGACGCGGTCGAGCGTTTCGGCCACAGCAACCTTGGGGTAGCGCTCGGCTAGGTCGTTGACCAAAGAGGAAATGAGTCCCTTATCGGCAACGGCGGCAACCCAGGGGTAGTCCGCAGGCAGCAGCTCATTGAATAGCGCGCGACCCAACGAAGTTTCGTGGGTGGCAGTGCTCCCCTGAACGAAGCCCTCTGGGGCATCGCCAAGGTGGAGGTTATCAATGCGAATCTTGACCACAGCGTTGAGGCTGAGGCTGTGCTGATCCATGGCCATAATGGCTTCGGCAACCGAGCTAAAGGCGCGGCCTTCACCTACGGCATCCTTTTTGATGGTGGTCAAGTGGTGCAGACCAATGATCATGTCCTGGGTGGGCACGGTCACTGGGCGACCATCGGAGGGCTTCAAGATGTTGTTCGAGGCGAGCATCAAAGTGCGCGCTTCAGCCTGCGCCTCTACCGAGAGCGGTAGGTGGACAGCCATCTGGTCACCATCGAAGTCAGCGTTGAAAGCAGCACAGACCAGTGGGTGAAGCTGGATAGCCTTGCCCTCCACTAGCTGAGGCTCAAAGGCCTGAATTCCTAGACGGTGAAGCGTTGGTGCGCGGTTGAGCAATACGGGGCGCTCACGGATGATTTCTTCCAAAACATCCCACACCTCGGGGCGAGAGCGCTCAACCATGCGCTTAGCGTTTTTGATGTTGCTGGAGTGACCCAGGTCCATCAGACGCTTAATAACGAAAGGCTTGAACAGCTCCAGAGCCATAATCTTGGGCAATCCACACTGGTGGAGTCTCAGCTGAGGACCCACCACGATGACCGAACGGCCCGAGTAGTCCACGCGCTTGCCCAGGAGGTTCTGACGGAAACGACCCTGCTTACCCTTGAGCATGTCGGAGAGGCTCTTAAGTGGGCGGTTACCGGTTCCGGTAACGGGGCGACCACGACGACCGTTGTCGAACAGAGCGTCAACTGCTTCTTGCAGCATGCGCTTTTCGTTGTTGACAATGATTTCTGGTGCACCCAAATCGAGCAGGCGACGCAGACGGTTGTTGCGGTTAATGACCCGGCGATACAGGTCATTAAGGTCAGAGGTTGCAAAGCGGCCACCATCGAGCTGAACCATGGGGCGCAACTCCGGTGGGATCACCGGCACAACTTCTAAGACCATCGAGGCTGGCGATGCGCCAGTCTGCAAGAAAGCGTTAACAACTTTCAAGCGCTTGATGGCACGGATCTTGCGCTGTCCCTTGCCATTGGCAATCTCATCGTGAAGCTTCTGGGCTTCACCGGCGAGATCGAAAGCTTCGAGGCGACGACGAATGGACTCGGCGCCCATGTGGGCTTCGAAGAACATGCCGTAGCGATCCTGAACGTCCTGGAAGACAGCATCCTCAGCGCGCAAGTCGCCAACCTTGAGCGAACGGAAGTCATCCCACACACGCTCGAGGTGAGCAATGTTGTCATCGAAGCTCTTACGGATAGACGCAAGTTCTTTCTTGCCAGCATCATCCGTTTTGCGCTTCTGGTCAGCTTTGGCGCCCGCTTCTTCCAGCGCAGCAAGATCCTTCTCCAGCTCCGTCATGCGACCGGCCAAAAGCGCATCGCGCTCTTTTTCAGACTGCTTGATTTCCTGGCGGAGTTCTTTTTCGAGTTCAGGAATCTCACGGTGGCGAGCTTCATCGTCCACATTAATAATCATGTAAGCGGCGAAATAAATAACCTTCTCGAGGTCTTTCGGTGCCATATCCAACAGGTAGCCCAGGCGGCTAGGAACACCCTTGAAATACCAGATGTGGGTAACCGGTGCGGCCAACTCAATGTGACCCATGCGCTCACGACGAACGGAGGACTTGGTGACCTCCACGCCACAACGCTCACAGACGATGCCTTTGAAGCGCACCCGCTTGTACTTTCCACACGCACACTCCCAGTCACGACTGGGTCCAAAGATCTGCTCACCGAAAAGGCCATCCTTTTCCGGCTTGAGCGTCCGGTAGTTGATGGTCTCGGGCTTCTTTACTTCACCATGAGACCAGCCACGAATGTTTTCGGATGTGGCCAGGCCAATGCGAAGGGCGTCAAACGTTGTTGCTTCCAGCACGATTAATCTCTCTCGTTAGTTCTTGGCGTCGAATTCTTAGATTTCGTCTACGGACGAAGTCTCGAAGCGGGTCGAGATGTTGATGCCCAGTTCTTCCGCTGCGCGGTAGAGCTCGTCATCGGAATCCTTCAGCGAGACAACTTGCCCGTCTGCTGAGAGCACCTCCACGTTGAGACACAGTGACTGCATCTCTTTCATCAACACCTTGAAGCTCTCGGGAATACCGGGCTCTTGGATGTTTTCACCCTTGACGATGGCCTCATAGACCTTTACGCGCCCGAGGATGTCGTCCGACTTGATCGTCAACAGCTCCTGGAGAGCATAGGAAGCACCGTAGGCCTCGAGAGCCCACACCTCCATCTCACCAAAGCGCTGACCACCAAACTGTGCTTTACCACCGAGGGGCTGCTGCGTGATCATCGAGTAGGGGCCCGTAGAACGAGCGTGAATCTTGTCATCGATGAGGTGGTGGAGCTTCAAGATGTACATGTAGCCCACCGAGATGGGGTCAGGGAAAGGCTCACCCGAACGACCATCGAACAGACGTGCCTTACCGCTGGAACCGACCAGGCGGTTACCGTCACGATTGACCAGAGTCGAATCGAGCAGGCCAGCAATTTCTTCCTCGCTGGCACCATCGAATACTGGTGTTGCGACTTTGGTGCCCGGCATGGCTTCCTTGGCTGCATCAGCCAAGCGCTTCGCCCAGGCAGGATCGCCACTGACTTTCCAGCCCTGTTTGGCAGCCCACCCGAGGTGGATTTCCAAAACCTGACCGAAGTTCATACGACCGGGAACACCCAGTGGGTTCAAAATAATGTCTACTGGCGTGCCATCTTCTAGGAAGGGCATGTCCTCGATGGGCAAGATCCTCGAGATAACACCCTTGTTGCCGTGACGGCCAGCAAGTTTGTCTCCTTCAGAGATTTTGCGCTTCTGAGCAATGTAGACAACCACACGCTGGTTAATGCCCGAGCCAAGCTCGTCATCACCATCGACCGCGTCAAACATCTTGACGCCGATGATTGTGCCCTGCTCACCGTGGGGAACCTTGAGTGACGTGTCGCGAACTTCACGAGACTTCTCATTGAAAATTGCGCGCAACAGACGCTCTTCAGCGCTGAGTTCCGTTTCACCCTTAGGCGTTACTTTTCCGACCAGGATGTCACCGGGGCGAACCTCGGCTCCGATGCGGATGATGCCTCGCTCATCCAAGTTGGCGAGCAACTCAGGTGAAACGTTGGGCAAATCGCTGGTGATTTCTTCTTTGCCCAGCTTGGTGTCGCGAGCATCCACCTCATATTCCTCGATGTGAATCGAGGAGAGGGTGTCGTCTTTCACCAGGTTCTGAGACAAGATGATGGCGTCTTCGAAGTTGTAGCCCTCCCATGACATGAATGCCACGAGCAGGTTCTTACCCAAAGCCAGTTCACCATTTTCAGTGGCGGGACCATCAGCAATCACGGAACCTTCAGCGATCTTGTCGCCGACGTTGACGCGGACCTGGTGGTTGTAGTTAGTTCCCTGGTTGGAGCGATCAAACTTCCGCAGGAAGTATGTCTTCGTTCCACCCTTGTCCTGTTTCACAATGGCGTGATCGGCGGAGACCTCTGTCACCACACCGGCTGCCTCGGCGACGATAACGTCACCAGCATCCACGGCGGTGAAGGATTCCATACCGGTTCCCACCAAAGGTGACTCCGAAGCCAACAGCGGCACCGCTTGGCGCTGCATGTTCGCACCCATCAGGGCGCGGTTGGCGTCATCGTGCTCGAGGAAAGGAATCAACGAGGTGGCGACGGAAACCATCTGGCGTGGCGATACATCGACATAGTCCACCAAATCAGGTGCGACGAGTTCAACCTCACCACCCTTTTTACGGACCAGTACGCGATCCACAGCAAAAGTGCCATCGGCATTAAGCGGGGTTCCCGCCTGAGCTACCACGAATTCGTCTTCGTCATTAGCGGTCAGGTAGTCGATGTTCTTAGAGACCTTGCCCTTGACCACACTGCGGTAAGGGGTCTCAATGAAACCGAACGCATTGATGCGAGCAAAGGACGCCAAAGAACCAATCAGCCCAATGTTGGGGCCTTCCGGGGTTTCAATGGGGCACATGCGGCCATAGTGCGAAGGGTGAACGTCTCGAACCTCAACACCGGCGCGCTCACGGCTCAGACCACCAGGGCCTAGAGCGGAAAGACGACGCTTGTGGGTCAGACCCGAGAGTGGGTTGTTCTGATCCATGAACTGCGAGAGTTGGCTTGTGCCAAAGAACTCCTTGATGGCGGCCACAACGGGGCGCACATTAATCAGGGTCTGTGGCGTAATCGCCTCGATGTCCTGCGTGGTCATGCGCTCGCGCACAACACGCTCCATGCGAGAAAGACCGGTGCGAACCTGGTTTTGAATCAGTTCGCCCACGGCACGGATACGACGGTTACCGAAGTGGTCAATGTCGTCTACGTCTAAGCGCAGTTCGATTTTCTTGCCGCCACGTGAACCTTCAATGTGGGTGCGACCATCGTGGAGCGCCACCAAGTACTTGATGGTGGCAACGATGTCATCCACCGTGAGAACGGAGGTAGTGAGAGGCAACTCAAGACCCAGCTTGCGGTTGATCTTGTAACGGCCAACCTTGGCGAGGTCATAACGCTTGGAGTTGAAGAAGAAGTTATCCAAGAGCAAACGTGCGGCTTCAGCAGCAACCTGCTCTCCTGGACGTAACTTGCGGTAAATGTCCTTGAGGGCTTCTTCCTTGGTGAGGATGGTGTCCTTTTCCAAAGCTTCCTCAACGGAGGGGAACCCAGCAAACTGCGTGGCGATTTCTTCGGTGGTCATACCGAGAGCTTTGAGGAACACGGTGACCGACTGCTTACGCTTGCGGTCAATTCGCACGCCCACCTGGTCGCGCTTATCAACCTCAAACTCGAGCCATGCACCACGGCTAGGAATAATGCGCACAGAGTGAATTTCTTTGTCGCTGAGTTTGTCTAGCGAAGAATCAAAGTAAACGCCTGGGCTTCGCACCAACTGAGAAACAACAACACGCTCGGTGCCGTTGATGATGAAGGTTCCCTTTTCGGTCATCAAGGGGAAATCGCCCATGAAGACTGTCTGGGTCTTGATTTCACCAGTGAGGTGGTTCATGAATTCGGCCTCAACATAGAGAGGGGCCGCATAAGTCTTGCCACGCTCTTTACACTCGTCGAGAGAATACTTCTCGTCTTCGAGGTAAGGGTTCGAGAAGGACAGTTGCATCGTCTCCGAGCTGTCCTCAATGGGGGAAATCTCTCGGAAGATTTCCTGTAGTCCACTGCGCTCGGAAACTACGGTCTCGCCAGCAGCTTTAGCTGCCGCAACCCGTTTCTTCCAAACCTTGGACCCGACGAGCCACTCAAAGCTCTCGGTCTGCAAGGCAAGCAGATCGGGGACCTCAAGAGTGTCGCTAATTTTGGCGAACGATAGTCGCTGTGCGACTCGACCGTCCTTGGCAGTAGTAGATGATGCGGAACGCGCAGCAGCCAAGAGTAATTA
Source organism: Microbacteriaceae bacterium BACL25 MAG-120322-bin65 (assembly GCA_001438965.1). Taxonomy (GTDB): domain Bacteria; phylum Actinomycetota; class Actinomycetes; order Actinomycetales; family Microbacteriaceae; genus Pontimonas. The sequence goes on from LIAY01000002.1 coordinate 40,024, forward strand.
ACCTCCAGGGCCCTCATTAGGAGCCTCGTTGTGGGTGACCATACCGGAAAGCAACCGCTGGAACTCAGCACAATGAGTTCACCCCGCCACTATTCTCGGGGCTCTCGCGCCGACCACAATTTGAGGGCACGAAGATCAGGGAAGCAAACTCCTACTCTATACGGTTTGATAACGATTTGTCTACTCCCGACGATTCCATGCTATACGAGGTGTGTTTGTGGAGAAATTACGGCCCTGCCCAGCGAGCTTGGTTACCCTGTGGGCATGGCCGAAGCAGCGTGGGTGGAGCAACAGGCCCGAGCGATGCTGGAATTCCATGGTCTAGCTGGTTCCTGGAGCTTTGGCTGGGATAGAGCCAAAACCCGCTTTGGTCAGTGCGATCATCGCCACCACCGCATCACGCTCTCGCGCTATCTGTGCGAAGAGGGGACCACCACAGCGGTTGAGCAGGTGTTGTTGCACGAGATCGCGCACGCACTGGCCGGAAGCCGCGCGGGCCACGGGGCGAAATGGCGCAGTATCGCAAGCTCCATTGGATATCTAGGCGGGCGCACTCATAGTGCCTCCCTGAATCGAGGGCACGCCAGATGGACTGGTTCCTGCCCTGGCGGCCACGAAATCATGCGCTATCGCAGACCAGGAAAACCTGTCTCCTGCGCTAAATGTGACCGACGCTTCAATACCGACCACGTCATCGTGTGGTCAGAAAGTCCGGACTACTCTTCGACGCTCACGTCTTTCCAGAAGGAAACATAACGAGAAAAATCTGTTCCTACGCGCTCCACCGCACCGGGAATCAAATCATCGTAGGAAAAAGCTCGGTCTTGATAAGACTGGCCATTGACCTCGAGGGTGTAGTACTGACACGCACCTTTCCACGAACAGGTATAGGCAGTGGGGCTTTTGGTGAGGTACTCCGCTTTGACTGACGCGGGTGGGAAGTACCAGTTACCTTCGATGCGCACCAGATCAGATTCGTTCGCTTGGGCAATAACAACGCCATCGATAATTGCTTTCATGGCATCACGATAAATGCTGTGGCTGAATGCCAGATGAATAGGCAACACTGGGAGACATGAAAGTTTCGCGCGAATTATTGCTGCCCTGTACCGCGAGCGAAGCATGGTCAGCCCTTGGCGACCCAGCGGTCTTTTCTAGGGTCTCCAAACCTTTTCTCAGATTTCGCCCCGTTGCCCCGGCTGCTTTTCCCACCCAGTGGACCAGTGGGTCAAGCTACGTGGTCAAAGCTTTTGCGCTGGGTTTTCTTCCCCTGGGAACCCAAGAAATTAACCCCACGATGACCGAGGAGGGTTCTTGTAAAACGTTTGAAGATAAAGGCCGCGGCCTTTCTGGCTCGCTGGGTTTGGTGTCCTCTTTCCACCACCGCATGAGTGTCCACCCCAGTGGAGTGGGGCCCACCACGCTGGTTGACGAGCTCGAGTTTGAGGCTGGATTTCTCACCCCTGTGTTTTGGCTTGGCTTTGCGTTGTTTTGGTGGTGGCGCCACCGAGTCATGTCGGCACTAGCCCCCACCTGGCGCACTACCGCGGGAACTAACTGGGACGCTCGCTACTCCCAAAAGAAATTTTGGAGTGGAAAAGTCAATCCTGCTCTGGTCGAAGCTGCCAAAGATGTCTCACCCGGATCCGCCCTAGAAGTCGGTTGCGGAGAGGGGGCTGACGCGCTCTGGCTC
>LIAY01000003.1 GCA_001438965.1 Microbacteriaceae bacterium BACL25 MAG-120322-bin65
TTCAGGCGATTAGCGATAATCAGGGCGGTTTCCTGCGCCCTAGACAAGGGACTAGAGACCATCAAATCGAACTGGTGGCCCACCAAAACATCGCCCAAGGCGACCGCTTGTGCGCGTCCGGTGTCATTGAGCGGAATGTCACTAACGCCTTGAATTTTGCGTTGCCGATTCCACTCTGTTTCTCCGTGGCGAACAAGAAAAAACCGCGTCATAACACTCCTTGGGTAAACCCCGGTTACTCACTGTGGCGAGATGCCTTATGAACGTAAACCCTCGACTACCAAAGCGAGAGTTTCTGACGTCCCACCCTCAATCCTAACCGTTGCCATCCGATCTGCCTTGGTAGGCCCCCTGTTGATGATGACAATGGGGATTCGTCGCTTGTAGGCCAGTGTCACTAAACGCATTCCAGTGTTGACCACCAGAGACGAACCCGCCACCACGAGGGCTTCTGATCGGGCCAACAGGCTAGATGCTTGATCAAAAACGGAGAAGGGAACCATTTCACCGAAAAAAACAACCTCGGGCTTGAGCACCCCTTCACACAGTTCACACGGTGGCACAACGAACTCAGACGATACTTCGATGTCCACATCGCCATCAGGTTTTACCACCCCTTCTAGACCGGCACCGGGTATCCAAGGATTGAGCTTGTCAATGGAGCGTGCTATCGCGCTGCGAGCAAAAGACTGTCCGCAGTGAATGCATCGAACCTTATCGAGTCGACCATGGAGATCCACCACTCGAAGAGATCCAGCTTTGTGGTGGAGGGCATCCACGTTTTGCGTGATGACGCCAGAAAAGATCGAAGTCTCTTCTGCCCGGGCTATCGCGGTGTGACCCGCGTTGGGGGTTGCGCCGGCGAAACGTCCCCACCCAACGTGGGAACCTAACCAATACCGTTTGCGATGTGCGGGGGAGTCCAGAAAGCTCTGCAGCGTCATCGGGTGAGCTTTAGGGGCGCCCTCGCCGCGGTAGTCAGGAATTCCCGAATCAGTGGAAATTCCGGCACCGGTGAGCACTGCGGTGCGTTTTCCGGCCAAGATGTCAACGGCACGTTCGATAAGCGGGTCCACCTCGGAATCCAAGACGTCCACTGCAGCCATCGAAGCAAACCCCCTTACTGGGCATCATGCGTACTCTGGAGGCTAGCGCTCGTTTTTTACGATCATGTTTCGCGCAGCAGAAAGTGAGAGGTGAATGTCGTGATTTTCCACACCCTCACCGATCAGCAACACCCAGCTCTTGCGAACTACCGCGATCTCACCGATGTGGCACTTCGAAGCGCCAAAGAGCCCGAATGGGGTATCTACATCGCAGAGTCCCTCAAGGTCTTAGACCGCGCACTGCGCGCCGGGCATGCGCCAATTTCTGTCCTCACCACGCCGCAGTGGTGTGATGCGCTCCTAGCGCTGTCGGAAAAGTTTCCCGAGCAGTCCCACGCACTGCCGGTCTATGTCTGCGATGAGGCCCTAGTGGAGTCGATTACTGGGTTTCATGTTCACCGCGGCACGCTTGCGGCCATGGCCAGGCCCTCACTGCCCAGCATGGAATCGGTCATCTCCCAGGCCAAACGAGTGGTCGTGTTGGAAAATATCGTCGATCACACCAACATGGGGGCCGTTTTTCGCTCAGTTGCTGGTTTGGGTTGCGACGCCGTGATTGTGTCGCCATCGTGTGCCGATCCGCTCTATCGCCGCAGTATCCGTGTGAGCATGGGAACCGTGATGCAGGTTCCGTGGACGAGGGCATCTTCCTGGACTGAACTTGTTGAGGTTTTACATAGCGCGCACTTCCATCTAGCCGCGTTAGCACTTGATGACACAGCGATCGCCCTCGATGTTTTCGCGGCCAAACCCCCGGATAAGCTCGCGCTTATCCTCGGCACCGAAGGGGCCGGGCTGAGCAAAACCGCACTGGAAAGTGCCGATTCGCTGGTCAGTATTCCGATGAGCGGTGGAGTGGACTCTTTGAATGTTGCGGCCGCTAGCGCAGTAGCGATGTGGGCTCTTCGCTAACGAAAATTTCGTGCTGCAGTGGGAACCTGGAGCTCTAGTTTTTCGATTGCATCTGCCACCACGGAGACGACTCCTTCCGGGCTTCGCTCCAGTAGTCCTCTCACGATAAGGGCGCCACTATCTCGAAGCACGAGTCGATAGCGCTTCCACAATCCCACACCACAGATGACATTAACCAGACCGGTTTCATCTTCCACGTTGAGAAACGTCACCCCCATTGCAGTGGAGGGGCGTTGCCGGTGGGTCACCATTCCCGCCACCCACACCCGGCGTCCCGGCTCATGGGTGAGCATGTCCGCCACGGTGGATACCCCCGAATCGCTGAGCCGCTGGCGCACATAACGCACCGGGTGATCCCCGGGGGAGGCGCCAGTGAAAATGCGATCAGCCATCATCACTTCGTGTGGTGTCATATCGTCAAATAAGGGCAACACCAAAGCCGTGGTGGTGTGAGGGAGATACTGCGGATGCTCAGTAGCGAGATGCCCAGCGGCCCATATTCCTTCTCGGCGCGAGATTCCACAATCATCCAGTGCGCCTGCGCTCGCTAAAGACTCAAGATGGCGGGCGCTAAGCCCTACCCGCCGGGCCAGATCAGTGGGATCAGCATAAAGACCACCAGAAAGTCGCTCGGTGACAATGCGCTTGGCTGTTTCTGCACCAACTCCGCGCACACTGGCGAGACCCCACCGCACAGCCAAAGCACTATCGCGTCGGTGTGTGGTGGTGGGGTCTTCGCCGTGAGGGTTAAAAACAGGAGACGGAGCGGGCTGGTCATAGCGCAGGCAATCATCTAGACCACTGGGTGTGGCGCTGCCGCCCTCCACAGCCTCTACGGAGGCCTCGGACAGTGAATACTGCACCGAAGCGCGCCTGATTTCCACTCCGTGGCGTTCTGCATCAGAAACCAGAGATGCCCCGGAGTAGAAACCCATCGGTTGTGCTCGTAGCAAACCGGTAAGAAACACTGCCGGATAGTGCAATTTCAACCAAGCACTGGCATAGACGAGCAAAGCGAAACTTAAGGAATGGCTCTCAGCAAACCCAAAATTGGCAAAGGCTTGAATCATCGTATAAATACGATCCGATGTCGCCGTATCTAAGCCGCTCTTAGCCATGCCGGTATAGAGCGTTTCTCGTAACGACTCGATGCGCTCTAAACCACGTTTTGATCCCATCGCACGACGCAATAAATCAGCGTCCTCACCACTGCAACCGCCTACGGCCATTGCAATTTGCATCAGTTGTTCCTGGAATATCGGCACCCCCAAAGTGCGCTTCAGACACTCCTCGAGCGCTGGGTGTGGATATTCCACCGGTTCCAGACCTGCCTTGCGACGCACGAAAGGGTGCACCGCACCCCCTTGAATGGGGCCTGGTCGCACCATCGCAATTTGGATGGCTAAGTCATAAAATCTGCGCGGTTGAAGCCTTGGCAGTAGGGCCATTTGCGCCCTGGATTCCACTTGGAAAACCCCGATGGAATCGGCGCGACAGAGCATGTCATACACACCTGCTTCATCCCGAGGCAGCGTGGCAAGCTCAAAGGATTCCCCCAAGTGTTCTTCCACCAGGTCAAAGGTGTCCCGGATGGCTTCTAAAATCCCTAAACCTAAAAGATCAAACTTGACCAAACCCATCCATTCACAGTCATCTTTATCCCACTGCAACACTGTGCGATCGGCCATCCTGGCGTGTTCGATGGGCACCACTTCTGATACGGGACGATCGGTGAGGACCATGCCACCGGAGTGAATCCCTAGATGTCGGGGCAGAGTGAGCGCGCGCAGGGCAAGGGTGGTGACGTTATCGGGAATGGTGTGAGAGTCAGTGTCTTTGAGCGCACCCGATCGCTCTATCTGACGAGAGAAGGAATCTTGTTGACCAGCGCTAAAGCCAAGGGCTCTTGCCATATCGCGAATCGAACTTTTGCCACGGTATTCAATAACGGTGGCAACCTGGGCGGCTTGCCTGCGCCCGTAGCGCTCATAGACGTATTGGATGACTTCTTCACGCCTACGAGATTCAAAATCAACATCGATATCGGGTTCTTCATCCCGCAGGGCAGAAAGAAAACGTTCAAAGGGCAGGTTGTAATAAATCGAATCAACCGCTGTGATATCGAGTAAAAAACACACCGCAGAATTTGCCGCTGACCCACGGCCTTGGCAGAGGATTCCTCGCCCTCGGGCAAAACGAACAATGTCGTGAACAATCAAAAAGTACCCAGCGAAATCCTTTTTCTCGATCAGATCAAGTTCCGCAGCAATGCGCTTCTCTATAGCCGGTGACGCTTGTGGGTAACGTCTGGGCACCGCTTCACTAATGAGGCTTCGTAAATAACTCATCGGTGTGTGACCTTCAGGGGATATCGAGCTTGGCAAACCCGGTGTTACTTTTTTGAGCGAAAAACTCAACTGGGCGGCAATCTCGGCACTGCGGGGGACTGCACCGGGAAAAGCCTTAAACCGCTTGGCTTGTTGCGCGCCCGAGCGCAAATACGCAGCCGGTGAAGCGGGCAACCAGTTATGTAATGAATCCAAGCTAGATCGTGCGCGCACAGCCGCCATAGCCTGAGCGAGATCAGCTTCTTCTGGGGTGGCGTAGTGCACCATTCCCGTTGCCACAACAGCTAGACGATGCTTCATCGCCAGTGTCGCAAGAAAATCATTGTGCGCACTATCCAGAGGGTGTCCGTGGTCATAGAGCTCCACCACGACGTTGTCAGCCCCAAAGAGATCTACCAGGCGTTCTAGCTGCTCTTCACTACGCGCTTGTTCTTTTTGTGAGGGCATCCGGGTGTGAGGTAATTCCGATCGAACCCCACCTTTACGACAGCCGGTAAGAATCATCCAGTGATCTCTGCCCATATCGGCCAAAGTTTCTAGATCACACTGGAGGGTGCCCTTTTCCGGTGTGGCTAAGTGGGCTTCTGTGAGAGCGCTACACAAGCGGTGATACCCCTGCTCACCACGGGCCAAGACCAGCAAGTGTTGCCCTGAGGGGTCGGGCACTTCGGTGCGAGCTTGGTTATGAGCCAGTGAAATTTCTGCACCAAAAACGGTGGGCATGTCCAGTGAAGCAGCGGCTTCAGCAAAACGCACGGCGCCATACATACCGTTGTGATCGGTAATGGCAAGACCTTTTAGCCCCAGTTGTTTCCCTCGCTCCACCAGTTTCCCAGGTGCTGAGACGCCGTCGAGAAAACTAAAACTGGTGTGTAGGTGCAATTCGGCATAATCCGTGGCGTCCTCACCCACCGCCAAAGGTGGCTGCGGTGATAGAAGCTGCTCTGAGCCACTCGAAACAGGTCTGAGCGCCCCAGGGTCGCCTCTCAGCCGTCGTTCATGCTCAGACCAGGCGATAGGCGGGTTATGCCACCCCATTAGTCATACCGCGCTTCAATATGCCAGTGTCCATCATCCGTAGCGCTAATCAACCAGCCAAGCCCGTCCTCATCAACAACCTGGAGACGATGCAGAGACCGGCTATGAGTGGGATCCCACCATTTTTCCCACACTGGCCAAGGACCAGCCCAGGACGTCAGTTTCCTGCGGCGCTGACCAGAAATAAGCCAAGCCGGCGAAGCTGAAAGCTCGGCGCTAGCGGAAACCACGATGTCAGCGCCATCGTCACCCATGAGTGACACCGCCCACGGAATAGCAAAAACGGTGGCCGGTAGGGGAGAGGGCAACGCTCCAGGAAGAGGCCCCCGCTCGTGAGTCACGGGTGTTTTTTCGCCCCATGGTGTGAGCACCTGAGCTTCTCTAGCTACTCGCGCTCGTCGCGAGGTGCTCGTAAGAACGCCACTGGCCCCCACCATGCTTTGCACACGAGAGAGCACATGGTGCACTTTGCTATCGGGTCCATGTCCCCATAAACCAGGTTCATGGGCGTAAATATCTTCAGGTTCTACCGCGGCATAGTGCACCGAGAGCACACCGGGTGGGAAGTCCGTATCTTCACCAGCGCGGTCACGAAAACACTGGTCAAGTTGCCACCGCACGCGATCAACCAGATCACTCGCGGAGAAAAAGCGCGGGTGTACCCACGTGCGCTCGTGTACCTGACCGTCATCAAAACTAAGGGTGATGCGCACCTGAGTACACACCTGTAAAGCCTGATAAAGCCGATCGCAGTACTGCTGCGTTCGTGTTCGAATAGCAAAACCAACCTGATCGGTCAGGGCGTATGACTCGGGAAGGTCAATGAGTTCCTGGGAATCCAGCGGTGCATCCCTTAGCGCTAGGGGAGTATCACCTAGACCCATAGCCAGTCGATACAACCGCGATCCATGAGTGCCTAGACGCTCTCGGATTGCGTCTGCACCCAATGCCACAAAATCACCTACCGTATGCACTCCCAAGCGCACAAGAAGTGACACCGTGGCCTCATCATCTAAAACAGTGATCGGCATATCGGCAAGAAAAACAGCCGACTGCCCAGGTTCCACCGTTCGTATCGGATGCGTCGCTGTGGTCTGCCTGGCCGCTATCACCGCGCTGAAGAGATCATCAGCAATACCCACTCGAGTGCTAGCCAGGGGCTCACTGCGACTCACTGCGTCCATGAGAATCCTGGCGGAGGCTTGCTCACTGCCATAAAAACGAGCGAGACCTCGAGCGGGAAAAGCAACCAGTCCTGGAGAAATTAGCGAGTGTTGGGGCACATAGGTAGCCAGATCAATAATGATGCGCTGAAAAGAAATGTGGTCCCGTGCGCTATCGGTAGCCGCCATCACGATGGTGGGGCAGATCAAGTGAGCATCTCGACGTTTCATTCCCACACGCACACCCGCCTGGGTGGCCTCCGTGGAACACTGTGTGAGCACACCGCCGTGTAGTAGCGCGACGGGAATACCAGGCACTATCTCGCTGAGTGATTCATCTTGGTAAGCGGCCACGATCGACCATTGAGGGCACCACACCACCAGACTGCGCCGCATGGCGGCTAACCTGCCTGACGATGAGCGGCAATATCGGTAACCGCAGCATGACGGCTCACTTCATGGGTTCCCCATGCGTCAACGAGTATCTCGCAGGTGCGCACCGGATGCCCGTGACGCGGCGTAGCGCTGATTAACACACGATGTTCATCCAGCATGCCCCGACCCTGTGTGATACCACTCCATTGATGACGCACCTGGATACTGGCTTCGGTACGAGGCCAGTCGTTGCGCACCAAAAGAGTGGCTTCTCTTTCGCGTAGACGCCCGGTGAGAGTAGAGAGGATGCGATCTGATGGCGCTGGCAGGGAACCCAGCGCCACGATACCCACTACATCAATCAGGGCAGCTAGGACCGAAAACCACTGCTGGCCGGGATAGGGGACAAGGACAAGGCGGTCAACGTTCACTCCCATTTCCTCAGCAGCAGCAAGACCCATATCGGGCATGCCTACGAGGGCGCACCAGGTGCCTCGAGTCGAGGGCTGCGCTAGAAGCGCCCACAGCAGGGATGAGGAAGAATCCACCTGGTAGATAGCGCCACGCGAGAGACCTCCCTCGGGGAAAAGACTCGACACTGCTGGTGAAACAGGGAACACTCGGTGTTCCATCTTGGTAACTTCCATCGCATGAATGCGTTGTTGCAGAGCCTCCACTGCAGCGCGAGCGGGGGGAGCGCCTTCGAGAGTTATTGCGGGGGCCATAGAGCTATATTCGAACATTTGTTCGATTGTGTCAACCTCCACTGACACAAAAGAAAAACAGGGCCCTTCGTCGAAACGAAAGACCCTGTTGTCGCGTGCGCGAGAGGGGACTTGAACCCCCACGCCCTTTCGGGCACTAGCACCTCAAGCTAGCGCGTCTGCCATTCCGCCACCCGCGCGCACACCGTGTAAAAATTCCACACGACGCGACCGAGACACGACATTACCACTAAAGTCCCGACCACATTGAGTCCCAACCGCTACCGTTAGGGATATGGGTCTGTGGGAAGCAATACTGCTGGGCATCGTTCAAGGTCTCACCGAATTCCTCCCCGTCTCTTCTAGCGCGCACGTGCGCATTGTGGGGGAGTTTCTACCCAGTGCCACCGACCCCGGAGCCACCTTCACCGCAATAACCCAAATTGGCACAGAGCTTGCCGTCTTGGTCTATTTCGCGGGAAATATCGGAAACATTCTCACCGGCTGGTTTCGCTCACTAGGAAAACCTCGCTCCTGGTGGAAAACCGCCCCAGCCTCCCAGCGTCAAGATGCACGGCTTGGCTGGTTGATCATGGTGGGAACGCTCCCCATTGTTGCCGTGGGCTATTTCGGCCAGGAATACATTCGTGGCGCATTTAGATCACTCTGGTTAGTCGCCACCGTGCTCATTGTTTTCGGGCTCATCCTGGCCGCAGCCGACTGGTGGGGCAAAAAGTCACGAGACTTGACCATCTTGAGCACACCACATGGCCTCGCCTATGGATTCGCCCAAATGCTGGCGCTCGTCCCCGGTGTTTCTCGCTCAGGCGCGACCATAGCTATGGGCCGGACCTTGGGCTATGACCGGGTATCCGCCACCCGATATTCCTTCTTACTGGCCATACCGGCAGTGCTGGGTAGTGGTTTCTATGAGCTCAACACTGCTCTTTCTAGTCCTGATACTGCAGGGCCTTTTACTCTTTTTGATACGGCAGTGGCCACCGTAATGGCCTTCATGATCGGCTGGGCTGTTATCGCTTGGCTCATGCGCTATGTCAGCACGCGCAGTTTCCTACCCTTTGTGATTTATCGCCTAGCGTTGGGAACAGCACTGCTGGTGGCGCTTTCCACCGGAGCAATCGACCCGCTATGACTCGTTAGAACCTGGTCTGTCGGGTCGGCTTTCCAAATATTTTTCAAACTCTTGGGCAATAGCATCCCCGGAAGCTTCTGGAGCGTCAGCGGTATCTCTCGCCTGCTCTAATTGATCGATATAGGCACTCATGTCCTCGTCTTCAGCGGCAAGAACATCAATGCCTTCCTCCCATTGCACTGATTCCGCTTCTAAGGATTGTCGATCAGTCTGAATCCCCACCAACTCTTCTAACTTCTCCAATATGGCCAAAGTTGCTTTGGGGGAGGGCGAAGTGTGGACGTAGTGAGGGACATGGGCCCATAGATGCAGCGAAGGAATTCCCACCTCCGCAGCGGCTAGCGATAACACCGTTAACACTCCCACGGGACCTTCATAAGATGATTTTTCAATGTCATATTCGTCACGGATAGCCGCGTCGCCACTGGTGGCCGTAACCCGAACTGGACGAGAGTGGGGGACATCAGCCAACATGGCGCCCAAAAACACGATGCTATCTATGCCATAGGCCAGGGCGTGATCCACCATCTGGCTGGCAAAAGAGCGCCACAACCGCGAAGGTTCTTGACCGGTCAGAACATAGGGCGAGTCAATATCACCAGAGGCCGGGCCGAAAAGGGAAACATCGGGCCATTTCACCGAGCGGACACCGTCGCTGCCCTGTTCCACCAGGGGGCGGGTGAGTTGGAAATCAAAATACTCTTCAGGATCCACATGGGTCAGGGCGCTGAGGCCACACTGGTCGACCACAATCTCGGCTGCGTGACTAGCCGCATCACCGGCGTCATTCCAACCTTCAAAAGCGACAATCAGGATTTTACTGGGGTCGCTCAAAGGGATATTGCTCATGCATCCTCCGCTATCTCACCACTCTAGCGTCTTCCACACCACGACTAGACTGGCTAGTTGTGGGTACAACATCGATGCAGGCCGTTCTTTTCGACATGGACGGCACCATCATCGATTCTGAGCCCTATTGGATGATCGCCGAGCGGGAACTGGTCGAAAGCTTTGGCGGCACTTGGAGTGACGAGCAGGGCTATGCCCTCGTCGGTAGCGGCCTATGGAACTCCGCCGGCGTGATCAAAGCTGCGGGCGTTGAGTTAGAACTTGATGACATCGTCCACCGACTCAGCGATCGTGTCCTCGGCCAGATTGAACAAGCAGTGCCGTGGCGTCCCGGGGTTCGAGAAATCTTGAGAGAGCTCCTCTCAGCCGAAATTCCTTGTGCCTTAGTCACCATGTCTCTTCGCAAAAACGCCCAAGCACTCGCTGACGCCGTAGCGAGAGAACTAGGAGCACCCTTTTTTCGCGCCATCGTCGCCGGCGATGATGTGACCATGCCAAAGCCCAACCCCGAGGCATACCTTTTGGGGGCACAGGCACTCGGTGTCGACATTGCCAACACCATTGCCTTAGAAGATTCCAGCTACGGCGCAGCCAGCGCATTTTCTGCCGGTGCGATCACCATCGGTATTCCTCTACACGTAGAAATACCTGAACACATGGTTCATGAAATCTGGACTTCTCTGGATGGAAAATCCGTTGCTGATCTCGTTTCTACCTGGCAAGCGCATCGTCTAGGAGAGAACGCATGACCCCCCGAAGAGGCGTTTTTGTGGTGGGCGATCATGTGCAACTGCGTGGCCCTAGAGGCAATTTGCACACCATTACGTTGGAGGAAAACGGCAGTTTTCACACCCACAAGGGCGTTCTTTCCCACAATAATCTCCTGGGCCAACCTGAAGGTTCGGTAGTGAACACCGATAACGGTGTTAGCTATCTCGCGCTGCGGCCGCTATTGGGCGATTTTGTGCTCTCCATGTCCCGTGGTGCTGCGATTATCTACCCCAAAGACGCTGCCCACATTGTCTCGGTAGCCGACATCGCACCGGGTCACCGAGTCCTGGAGGCCGGCGTGGGTTCCGGTGCTCTGACGTTGTCTATCTTGCGCGCCATTGGTGACACCGGTTCCTTGGTGTCCATTGAGCGCCGTGAAGAGTTTGCCGATATTGCTAAAGCCAACGTCGCCATCTTCATGGGCGAACTGCCCACGCAGTGGGAGTGCCAGGTGGGGGATTTCCAAGACCGTGCTCTGGAATTAGTTGCCCACAGTGTCGACCGAGTGGTGCTGGACATGCTCGCACCGTGGGAATGCGTTGACGCGCTGTGCCACGCGTTGATTCCTGGCGGGGTCGTGGCTGTTTATGTGGCCACTGTCACGCAACTCTCCCGGGTTGTGGAAGCAATTCGGGCATCGGGACGATTTACTAATCCTGAATCTCAAGAAGTACTCATTCGCCCCTGGCATGTTGAAGGCCTCGCCGTTCGACCAGAGCACCGCATGATCGGCCATACCGGCTTTGTGATGACCGCTCGCCTAGTTGCTCCCGGGGTTGAGGTTCCGGCCACCAAACGCCACCACAAGAAGCCTGAATATTCGAGTGAAGATGTTGAAGCTTGGACGCCTGGAGCTACCGGTCAGCGCCAAGCCAGCGATAAAAAGCTTCGTAAAACTCTTCGCCTAGCGCAGGAACGAGTTGAGAAGTCGCGCAGCGACGAAGCCTCAGATGGCGCTCAGTAGACTAGGGGTTATGCCTCAGTTATCTCTGCCGAAGTTGTTGGTCATCGCTGCCGTTGTTGTTGCCGGCGGGGCAGCCATCGGTGTTACCGCCGTGAGCGCACTTGATGCCAACTCCGCGTGTGACTATCCCGTTTCGCCCGGTGGTGCCTCGGCCTTGGTTTCCGCGATCGTCAACCCCGAAGCAATGTCGGAAGTGGCTTTTCCTACCCCTCTGATCACCACCGGTCAAGAAATGAGCGTCGTGTTTCCCGGCGAGGGTGAACAGGCACAGCAGGGCGATGCCATTGACTTTGATGTCAGTGTTTTTGTCGGTTCAGATGGTCAGTTTCTCACCGGGTCCAGCTATGACCCAGCAAATCCCGTGCGACGGGTGATTGATAACACTGGGGACGACTTTTTTGCTTCTGTGTTGGAATGTCAGCGCCCGGGAGCGCAGGTTGTGATGACCTCACCAATTGTTGAAGTTTTTGGTTCCATCGAAGGCGATGACTACGTCTCGAACGACTCCACGATTGTCTTGGTTATCGATGTGCACCAGACATACCCTTCGCGTGCCGAAGGGTCACCCCGTCTTCCTCAATCAGGGATGCCCACGGTGGTACAAGCTCCCAGTGGTGAGCATGGGCTTAGTTTCCCTAATGCCCCCATCCCCACCGAGTTGCGTGTTTCTGTCTTAAAACAAGGCAGTGGGCCTCTGCTTGCCGATGGTGATGTGATGGTCGCGAATTTGACTGCAGCAGTGTGGAACACCCGCACCATATTTTTCAGCAGTTTTGATATCGGTGTTCCGCTGGCGCTTCTGGTCACCGATAAGAGCCAGTCCGCCAGCGGCGAAGGTATTGTGGCGGGCCTCGCCCAGGCTCTGATTGGCCAAAGTGTGGGCTCGCAAATCCTCATTTCGGTGCCACCTGAGTTGGGCTATGCGCCAGGTACTGCCCCAGCGGGCGTGAGCGATGGTTCCACCCTGGTCTATGTGATCGACATTCTGGGTCTGGGCAGCTAAGCGCTCCTGATTGCTAAACCTTCTAGGATGAGCGTGTGAGTGGGCCATCCAGTGCAGTAAACCCCGAAGATCGGCTTTTTCACCTGATTTTGGCGTTAATGTCGAGCTCCTATGGGCTAACCAAAGACCAGATTCTCTCCACCGTGCGCGGGTATCGCGAAGATACCGAAGGTGGAATGGCACGCGAGAGCATCGAACGACGCTTTGAGCGTGACAAAGATTCCCTCAGAAGCCTTGGCATTCCCCTCGAGGCCACGATTCCTCCTGAAGACGACGGGAACAACAAGAACACCCTGTATCGGATCCCCAAGGGCGCCTACGACCTGCCCGACGATATTGAATTTAGTGCGCGCGATATCGCACTGCTTAACCTTGCCGCAGCGGTGTGGCGCGAAGGCACACTGTCCAAGGACGCACGCATTGCTCAGATGAAACTGGCTTCCTTTGGCATCACCGTCGATGAGCGACTGGTGGGTTTTGCCCCGGTGATCAGCACCCGGGATCCCTCTTTGCAGGCTCTTCGCGATGCTATTGACCAGGGTGTGACGGTGAGCTTTAGCTACCTCAAGCCTGGTGATACCACCGCGTCCAAACGCACCGTCTCACCCCAGGCTTTGGTGAATCACGAAGGCCGCTGGCACCTCTATAGCCATGAAGCCTCTAGTGGCAAACATAAGACGTTCTTACTTCGACGCATCGTTTCAGGCGTTGCCCTTCACACCGAGCCAGCCGTCGAGGCCATCGCTGGCGTAGCAGATCAGGCGCTAGCTGATTTAGAAAAGCTCTATCAAACCCAGCACGCCCTTATTGAGGTCACTTCCGGCAGTGACGCCTGGAGCGTGCTCACCCAACGCCGGGGCACAACCGCGGAGGGATCACACCTTCTTGTCCACTACACGGATGCCGATATTTTTGCCGAAGAGCTGTGTTCGTATGGTGATGACGTCATGGTTCTAGAACCCGAGGCCTTGCGCACCCAAGTGATAGCCCACCTGACAGGCCTGGTGGGCGCACATGGCTAAGAAGACCTCTCAACCCGGCGCCGTTCGACCCAGCGCCACGGACAACTTGTTGTTGTTGCTCGCCCTTGTTCCCTATGTGCTCGACCGGGGTGAGGTCAGCGCTGCCCAAGCGGCCACCCAGTTTGGGCGCAGCGAAGCCGACATTGTCAAAGCGATTGAACTCATCGCGTGCGCGGGTATCCCTGGCGATAGCGAGGCTTATTCCCACCTTGATTTGTTCGATATTGATTGGGATTTGTGGGAACAAGACCGGGTCATTACTTTTTGGAACACGGTTGCTATTGACCACCAACCTCGCTTTAGTGCCAGGGAAGCTTCCGCATTATTAGCAGGCTTGCAGTATTTGGCCACCCACCCGTCTTATGCACCACGCAGTGAAGTTGATGAAGTTATGGCCAAACTGCGCCAAGGGGCAGGGACAGGTCCAGCCGATCGCATTGCGGTGCGCTCTGATGCGGTCGAGAGCCACTTGAGCGTGATTGGCGACGCCATTAGCAACAAGGTGGGCATCACCATGACCTACCACAACAAACGTGGCGAGTCAGGGCAAAGAACCATCGACCCGCTGGTTGTGGAGTCACGCGATACCCAGTGGTACGTCCGAGGCTGGTGCCATAGCCGGCAAGCGCTTCGGACTTTCCGGGTGGACCACATGGAAAATGTTGCCGTAACAGATATCGCCCAGGGTGATCATCAATCGCTTATTGAAGACATCTCAAGCGAACTATTTGAACCATCTTCTGATGACATCAGCGTGACCATCGAATGCTCTCGTGGCGCGTTACCGCTGATCGCTGATTATCTGCCCCGAGGGGTTGCCCCCGCAGCCCAGGGCGATCCACTGCGACTAGAGATCCCTTTTGCTCACTACGGCTCACTGACGCACTTTGTGGCGGCACACCCGGGACGGGTCCGAGTCCTTGGTCCCAAATCTGCCTGTGTGGCCGTGCACGATTTCGCCCAGAAGGCGCTGAGTCGTTATGACCCCATTCGCCACTAGAAGGCAACTGTTCGTTACTCACTGCCCACTACGCTCAAGTCCTCGGTGATACACTCTCACTACGTTGTAGGGACCAGGAAAGGTTGGCAATGTCAGGAAACCTCGGTGGATGGACAGGACTGATTGTCCTCGTTGTTGTCTTGCTTCTTTTTGGTGCTCCAAAATTACCGGCACTGGCAAAGAGCTTGGGACAGTCTTTGAAGATTTTCAAGAGCGAAGTGCGACCTACTGATTCCAAGGACCAGGAAGAGTCCTCGTCGAAATCTAAAGACCAAGACTCTTCTAGCGCCTAGCCGTGGCTCGCTCACGCCGCCCCGAAGTGCGCGGGCGGATGTCGCTGGGAGAGCACCTGCTTGAACTGCGTCGTCGACTGGGGTTCATTGGACTTTCGATTGTTCTTGCCGCTGTGGCTGGCTGGTTTCTCGCAGATCCGGTTTGGGATGCGCTGAGCGCTCCGGTATTAGAGATTGCTCTGGAGCGCGACCGTAATGCGGAAATCAATTACACCTCCGTTACTGAAGCCTTCGACACCAAAATTGCCATTGCCATGGTGTTGGGTATCGTTCTAGCTGCACCCGTGTGGCTGTATCAAATCTGGGCCTACTTTGTGCCCGCCCTGATGCGCAAAGAGCGCCGCTATGCATTGGGTTTTCTCTGCGCAGCGGTTCCGCTGTTTTTTGCTGGTGTTGCCATGGGCTGGTGGGTGTTACCCAACATTGTTGTGTTACTCACAGGCTTCGCCCCTGAACAGTCCTCAACCCTTCTCACCGCAAAAGTTTATTTAGACTTCGCCCTGAAGCTGGTCCTCGCAATCGGCGTGGGGTTCGTACTACCCGTCTTTCTTGTTCTACTCAATTTCATTGGGGTCATTAGCGCCCACAGCATCATCCATGGCTGGCGCTGGGCCATCGTGGTCATCTCCGTGTTTACCGCGCTCGCCACTCCGGCAGCCGATGTTGTGTCGATGGTGATCCTCGCTATTCCGATGATTGTGCTCTACTTCTTGGCGGCTGGTATCGCCTGGCTACACGATCGCCGGGCTAGCAAAAAAGCCGCCAACGAGATGGCCACCACTGATATTTCCGCCACCGACTAGTCTCAGTGGAGACATGACTGACCTCAGCCCGGCGGATAGATTCCAGAGCGCCACCGCTCGAAAAAAGAGCCCGCTGCTCAACGCTTTCGCACAGGGTCTCAGCATTGACTTAGACCCCTTTCAACGCGCCGCATGCGAGTCGGTCGAGGCTAAACGAGGCGTATTAGTCGCCGCCCCCACCGGGGCTGGAAAGACGATTGTTGCCGAGTTTGCCGTGCACGTTGCGATGCTTTCTGGCGACATCAAGGTTTTTTACACGACACCAATTAAGGCTTTGTCTAACCAGAAATTCAGCGAGCTGGTGGAAACTTATGGCGCTGAAAATATCGGCCTACTGACCGGTGATACCAGCATCAACCCTCGTGCCCGGGTGGTGATTATGACCACTGAGGTTTTGCGCAACATGCTCTATGCCGAAAGTGACCTGCTGGATAATTTGGGTTACGTCGTCATGGACGAGGTGCACTACCTAGCTGACCGTTTTCGGGGAGCTGTCTGGGAAGAAGTCATCATCCACCTACCCCAAGATGTTCAGCTCATTTCTCTCAGTGCCACCGTGTCTAATGCCGAAGAGTTTGGCGACTGGTTACAGACTGTTCGCGGCGACACCGATGTGATCGTCAGTGAAGATCGGCCGGTACCGCTGCACCAACACATGATGTTTGCCCAGAAATTGGTTCCCCTGTTTTCTGGCGATCCCGGTAAAAAAGTGGTCAACCCTGAGGTCATCAAAACTGCCCAGTTACTGGGCCAGGGGAGCGCACAGCGTGGACGATCTCGTGGGGCTCCGCGCTATCAACGCTTCGAAGACAAGCGCCACAAGGTCTATCGAGCAGACGTGGTGTCACTACTGGATGAAGAAAACCTCTTACCCGCTATCTTTTTCATCTTTTCCCGGGCTGGCTGTGATCAAGCAGTGTCCCAGGTGTTACGTCGCGGGGTGACACTGACCAATGAGGCAGAACGAGACCAAATCCTGGATCTCGTTGAAGAGAAACTTGAGCGGCTCGATGATGATGACCGCGCTATTGTCGGCTATCACGATTGGCTTGATGGTGTTGTGCGAGGAGTTGCGGCTCACCACGCGGGGATGCTGCCCATTCTCAAAGAGGTCATCGAGCAACTTTTCAGGCAAAAACTTCTCAAAGTTGTCTTCGCCACTGAAACCCTTGCTTTGGGTATCAACATGCCAGCTCGCACTGTGGTGTTGGAAAAACTGGAGAAATTCAATGGCGAGGCCCGGGTTCCCATCACGGCGGGGGAGTACACCCAGCTCACCGGACGAGCGGGCAGGCGAGGTATCGACCACGAAGGTCACTCGGTGATTTCGTGGCAGCCAGGAATTAACCCAGAAGCTGTCGCTGCTCTGGCTTCCAGGCGGTCCTACCCGCTCACCTCCAGCTTTAGCCCCACTTACAACATGGCCGTCAACCTGATCGAGCAGTTCGGCCCCGAGCGCACTCGCACCATCCTGGAGTCCTCTTTTGCCCAGTTCCAAGCCGATAAGCATGTGGTGGAGCTAGCCCGTAGGGTGCGGGCAAACGACGAGTCATTGGCCGGGTACGCGCAAGCATTTGCTTGTGATCGTGGAGATTTTGCAGATTACGCAGCACTGCGGCGGGAGTTGAGCGATCTGGAGCGCGAGGGAGCGCAGCGCCCTTCTCGCAGATCTCGGCCAAGCGATAACAACGGGGAGATTGAGCTTCTACAAAAGGCATTACGCTCTCATTCCTGTCATTCCTGTCCCGACCGTGAGGCACACGCTAGGTGGGCTACCCGATGGTGGAAGCTGGAGCGAGAAACCGAACGAGTGCGCCGCCAAATCCGCAGTCGCACCGGTGCGATCTCGATAGTTTTCGACCGGATTTGTGAAGTACTTGTCGAGGCCGGATATCTCTCGCAAGGAAATAAGGGCCTCGAGCTCACTACACACGGCTTTACGCTGCGAAGGATCTATGGCGAGCGCGACTTGTTGGTTGCCGAGTGTCTGAGGCGCCAGGTATGGAGCGGGCTCGATGCCCCAGCTTTAGCCGCCATGATTTCGTGTCTGGTGTATGAACCCCGCCGAGATGACACCCCGGTGTACCCCGGTGATTTGCCCCGAGGAGAGTTTGCTGCGGCTCTAGACGCCACGCGGCGTTGGCACAGAAAGCTCAGTGAAATCGAAAGCGACCATCACCTTTCTCCTACCGGTGATCTCTCACCACAACTGGCCATGGCCATGCACAACTGGGCTTCCGGGCACCGACTAGAAAGCGTTTTGGACCACCGCGACATCCAAGCCGGTGACTTTGTTAGGTGGTGCAAGCAGGTCATGGATGTTTTAGATCAGATCATCACCATTGGTGAGGGACCCATTAACGCGGTTGCTCAAGACGCCCGATCCTCCATTTTTCGCGGGATTGTTGCTCTCAGCAGCGTCGCTTAGGCTTCCCTTCTCATGTTTTCTCCTACCGGGCTAGTCCGACCCAGAGCATCGCTGGGTGCTCCGGCTTCGCTGCCGATAGCTATCGGGGTGGCCATACTTGCTGGCTGGTTGATGGATTTGGGCTTCCCTGATCGCGACTGGTGGCCACTAACCCTGCTGGGCACTGCGGCCATGATGTTCGCCGTTCGGGGACTGAGTTTGCCCAAAGCACTCCTTGTTGGCGCGGTGGGTGGTTTCACCTTCTATGGCATCACTATTTGGTGGCTCACGGTATATCTGGGCTTAGTGCCCTGGATTGCTCTCACCCTGGCCGAGGTGGTCATATTTTCTCTTGGAATGGGCCTGATTGCCCTGATCTGGCGCTATGGCTCCGCGCACTGGAGCAGTGTCGCCGGGCGCTTAGGCGTGCTTCCCGCCCTGGTCGGGGGAGCCTGGATGCTGCGCGAAGCGATTTCGAGCATGTATCCCTGGGGTGGTTTCGCTTGGGCTCGTATTGCTCAAAGCCAGTCTGAGAGCACCCTTGCGCCCTTAGTTTCCTGGTTTGGTACCAGTGGCATGAGTTTTCTCCTTGCCTGGGCTGTGGCACTAGGTGTTGCCCTCCTTGGTGAGCCCCGATTGAGTGTCACCGGACGTGGCGGCCTCGCCGCAGCAGTGAGTCTGGCACTGGTGGTCTGGCCAGCGTGGCCGGTGGTGGAATCTGGTTCAATCCGAGTGTTAGCGATCCAGGGAAATGCCGATGCTGGGCTCCTGGCCAACTACCAACGTGGCGATAATTTGCGCGATCACTACCTGGTCAACCGTGAGCTTTATGGCGAAGAAGTCGATGTTGTGGTGTGGCCAGAAAATGCTTCCGATATCGACCCGCTACGTCACCCAGAGGCCGCATCCGTGGTCTCTGAGGTTGCCCGAGAAATGAACGCGCCCTTGGTCGTGGGGGCCATCACCAAAGTCGGCGAAGAAAGCTTCAACAGCATGCTGTTGTGGGAATATGACCCCACCCTTGAGCGGGGAGTGGCGAGAGATCAATACGACAAAATTCATCCAGTGCCCTTTGCTGAGTATCTACCGGAGCGGGAATTCTTTTACCCACTGTGGCCTTCGCTTTTTAGCATGATTCCCCGGGATTACTCGTTCGGGGAGCGCGATACGGTTTTTGCCCTAGATGGCGCCACAGCGGGAATTGCCATCTGTTTTGACATTGTCGATGACGCTATCGTGTGGTCAATGATGGACGAGGGCGCTGATGTGATTTTTGCCCCCACCAACAACGCTGACTTCGGTCGGACCGATCAGAGTGTTCAACAACTGGCTATCGCAAGGCTCCGGGCGATCGAAACCGGACGCAGTGTGGTCAATATTTCTACCGTGGGGACCAGCGCCGTGATGGATCCCACCGGTGCCACACTCGATCGCCTGCCCACCTACACCGAGGGATACATGCTCCTCGATGTTCCCCTGGCTCATCACACAACTCCAGCTACGTTTATTAAACAAAACCTAGAAGTTTTGGTTGGCTCGGCGACCATTGCTGGCTTGTTCACCGCTCTTGGTGCCACACGTTTTCGGCGCAAAGAAAGCGACTAAGCGGCAGCCAGCTGCCTATGAATCGCTTGCTGCCAAGCTTTTTCGCAGCAGGGTGGCCAGGTCACACCGATCTGTCACGATGCCATCAACACCCATCTGCCACAGTCTTTTCATGTGAGACACATCATTAATCGTCCACACATGGACTTCACGGCCCCGGCGATGACAGCTACGAATCATGCCCGGGGTAACCAGGGGTAATCCGTAATACGAGGTGGGAATTTGTAGAGCCACCACTTCGCTCGGGATATCCCACTTATCCAGTGCTAAACCCACCCAGGAACGAAGCCTTCCTTCGATAACATGGCGTGAAGTGGCGCTACTGGCAACCCCTGGTAGCCCCGCCACGGCCCGAGATCGGCTCAGCTCACTGAAGGAGGCGACCAAGATGCGGTCGGTGGCTCCAAGCGCAGTGATGAGCGAGACAAAGGGCTCCACTACCGAATCAACCTTGAGATCGATGTTGAAGCGTTGTTGGGGGAAACGCTCTAACGCTTGTGCCAGGGTGGGGAACCCTTCACCAAAGCCCAGATCAATCCCCGCCAGCTCAGAGGCGGTGTAATCCGCTATGGAGCCGCTACGCCCAGCAACTCGCTCCAGGAGAGAATCGTGCGCGATGATGACTTCGCCGTCTTTGCTGAGGTGCACATCGGTTTCGAGAATGTCTGCGCCAGCGTCAACAGCGGCACCAAATGCCCCGAGCGTGTTTTCGCCATGCTCGATCGCCAATCCGCGGTGGGCGATGACGCGTGGGGGAGTACCGATTAAAAAGCTCACTTTTTCTCCCAAAATATCCTGCTTTCGGCCAGTATAGGCGGGGTTTGGTCTGTTTCTCGCTACACTTCCCAGATGACAAATCCACTAAAGCCTGGCCAACTCACCGGTGCACGAGCCCTCATTACCGGCTCATCACGAGGAATTGGGGCCGCTACTGCGCACTATCTCGCCCAGGCTGGTGCATCTGTAGTGATCAATTACCGCAATAAAGCTTCTCGTGCCGAAAAACTGGTCGCTGAGATCCTTTCAGACGGCGGACAAGCTATGGCCGTTGGTGCTGACCTAACAGAGCCCCTAGGCGTTGCTCGTATGGTGGCCCAGATTAAGGATTCTCTGGGTGGGCTCGACTTACTCATCCTCAACGCCTCAGGCGGCATGGAATCGGACATGGGAGAGGGCTACGCGATGAAACTTAATCGCGACGCCCAAGTAGGCCTCCTGACCAGCGCTTTACCACTGATGGAACCTGGCTCCCGAGTGGTGTTTGTTACCTCGCACCAGGCGCATTTCATCCGCGAAGTTGAAACCATGCCCGAATATGTGCCCGTTGCGCTGTCTAAAAGAGCTGGCGAAGACGCTCTGCGGGGCATGATTGATCAGATGAGCACTGTGGGAGTGGAGTTTGTGGTGGTCTCGGGAGACATGATCGAGGGCACCGTCACGGCAACCCTGCTGAATCGTGCCAATCCTGGTGTTATCGAGGCCCGCAAGGAGCAGGTAGGCAAGCTCTACAACGTCGAGGAGTTCGCTGGCGAAGTAGCTTTAGCCGCTGTGGAAGAAGTTCCTGAAGGCAACACCAGGTTGGTGGGCGATGTTTCCAGTTTTGTCGGCAATCCCGATATTGCCGCGATTTAGGGCCTATAGGCAGCTTTTAGCTCTCTAAGCTTGATTCATGGCTGCGGCGGATCGACTACGACTTACCAGTCGAATCATGCTGATGGACCCCACGGGCGCCGTTTTGCTCTTTCTCACAGCTGCACCGGATTCTTCTGGTTTCACGCGCTGGATAACCCCAGGAGGCGGTGTTGACCCTGGTGAGACCCATCAAGTGGCAGCCAGGCGCGAACTGAGAGAAGAAACTGGCCGAGACTTTAGCGATGTTGGCGAAGCGGTCTGGACCTATGACTTTGAGGTCAGTTACGACCAGGCAGATCACGATCGTGGTCACGCAGAATATTTCCATGTTCCGTCTGAGCGTTTTGAACCCGTGAGCACATTCTGGACCGATGAAGAACACATTGATGTCACCGATTGGCGTTGGTTTAGCGCTGAGGAGTTAGAAACGGGCGAGGAAGTGTTCGAGCCGGCCTATTTGCCCACTCTTATTCGAGAGCTTCGCTAAACTATATAAACCCCGATAATCTATATTATGTCAGTTTGGCGATTACGAGTGCCCTCATCACGGCCCCAGGTGTCTCCCCTAGCCCGATTGAGTGGCAGAGACCCACTCGTTGAGTTTCGCAAGTGCTAAGCCTTGGTCCACCGCGGATTGGGCAAGTTCGATTTTTTCCATCAAACGCTCGGAGAGGTTTCGCTTCATTTGGTTCGGATCCTCGGCCAGTGCGAAAGCGACCAAACCGGCTGCGGCATTGAGAATAACGATGTCGCGAACCGGACCTGGTTCGCCGTTGAGAACAGAGTGTGCCAATTGTGCGTTGTGTTCGGGCCCTTCACCCAGGAGGTCCTCTGGTCTGGCTTTGGCCAGGCCCAATTCCACCGAATTGATGTCATGTTCCAAAATGTTGCCGTTGGATACTTCCCATACGTGTGAGTTACCCGTAGTAGTGAGCTTGTCGATGCCATCATCGCCGCGATAAACCAGTGCGCCTCTTGCTCCCCTGGTTCTAAAAACTCCCGCCACCTGGGGAGCTCGTGTGGCGTCACTCACGCCCACAGCAGTCGCCTCTGGCCTTGCCGGGTTACACAATGGGCCCAGGATGTTGAACACGCTGGGAATCCCCATATCCTTGCGAGCCGATGCCGCGTATTTGAAACCCGGGTGGAATTTGGCGGCAAAGACGAAGGTAATCCCCACTTGGTGGAATACGCGTGCCACCCCTGATGGGTCCAGATCGAGATTGAGCCCCAAAGCTCCTAACACGTCGCTGGCTCCCGAAGCCGAACTTGCCGCCCGATTCCCATGTTTCACCACCGGAACACCGGTGGAGGCCGCCACAATCGAGGCAATCGAAGATACGTTGACTACAGCGCCATAGGGGTCTCCCCCGGTTCCGACAATGTCAAGCACCATGGGGTCGATGGGTAACGAGACCGCGTGGTGCAAAATAGCGTCGCGAAAACCCACAATTTCATCAACCGTTTCAGGTTTAGCGCGCAAGGCAACAAGGAAACCAGCCAATTGTGCATCGGTGACCGCGCCCGCCATCACCGCTTCCATGGCACGGCTTGCCTGGGCCACCGAGAGATCTCGGGGCTCTAGCAACTGGGTCAAGGTTTCGGACCATGAGAAATCTGAAGTCATAGAGGACATGCTACCGCCCAGAATCAGGCATGTCGTGGGGGGTTAACGCTCAGGTCAATCAGGCATAATAGGGGGGTGAGTAGCGCATCTCTTAGCCCCAGCTTTTCCTCCCCCGCTGTTAATCGGCCTAACGTCGTGGCAGTGGGCACCATTGTGTGGCTGGGAAGCGAGGTTATGTTCTTCGCCGGTTTGTTCGCAATTTACTTCACTCTGCGATCCACCTCCCCAGACCTATGGGAATACAACACGTCGTTACTCAACATTCCCTTCGCCGCGATCAACACCACAGTTCTGGTCCTTTCCAGCGTGACCGCACAGTTTGGTGTTTTCGCAGCCGAGCGCTTGCAAGCCCGCGCTACAGGTTGGAAACCAACCCAATGGGGCATGGTCGAATGGTTCTTCCTGAGCTTTTTTATGGGCGCATTCTTCGTCGCCGGACAGGTTTATGAGTATGCGATGCTCGTTTCCGAAGGTGTCACCTTAGCTTCCGACGCCTATGGTTCCGCGTTCTATCTGACTACTGGTTTCCACGGTCTCCACGTGACCGGAGGATTGATTGCCTTCCTGCTGGTGATTGGCCGCGCATATGCCGTCAATACCTTTACCCATCGGGAGGCCACAAGTGCGATTGTCATCTCGTACTATTGGCACTTCGTTGATGTGGTGTGGATTGGCCTTTTCCTCGTGATTTACGTCTTGAAATAGGGAAGAAACGACAAAGTGAAAAAACGCTCCATGCCTAACTCCGTTGCCCGCAAGACAGGTCGCCGTCACCCTCTCATGGGTGCGCTGTTGATCGCGATTGGTCTCCTCGTTACCGGAGGCGCCTATGCGGCTGCCTCGACCACTATCGCCATGGCAGAAACACCTTCAGTCTCCCAAGCGAGCCTGATAGATGAAGGCGAAAAGCTTTTCCTTGCCAACTGTGCCAGCTGTCACGGGCTCAACGTCGAGGGCACCGCAGCTGGGCCTAGTCTCATTGGCGTTGGCGCCTTGGCGGTAGACTTTCAGGTAGGAACCGGTCGGATGCCGATGGCTGGCTCTGGCCCGCAGGCTGAAGCAAAGCCTGTGCAGTTCACTCAGCCCCAGATTGATGCCTTAGCAGCGTTCGTTGCCTCTCTCGCTCCAGGACCAGGCTTGCCAGACCCACAGTATTACGCCGGTGACGGTGATGCCGCAGCTGGTGGAGCGCTTTTTAGGGTCAACTGTGCAATGTGTCACAACGTTGCCGGCGCTGGTGGTGCGCTGACCGAAGGAAAGTACGCTCCCCACCTGCGCAATATTGACCCCCTGCACGTCTACGGAGCCATGGTAACGGGACCTCAAAACATGCCGGTATTCAACGA
The DNA here is from genome assembly GCA_001438965.1 of Microbacteriaceae bacterium BACL25 MAG-120322-bin65. Lineage (GTDB taxonomy): Bacteria > Actinomycetota > Actinomycetes > Actinomycetales > Microbacteriaceae > Pontimonas. The sequence goes on from LIAY01000003.1 coordinate 24,122, forward strand.
CATGAACCTGACACCCGAGCAGAAGAACGACGTGATTACCTACCTGAAATACCTGGACGAAACGCCCTCTGTTGGCGGCTTTAGCCTTGGTTCACTAGGGCCCGTGTCTGAGGGGCTTCTGATTTGGCTTATCGGTTTAGGCGGGCTCATCGCCGTCGCTATTTGGCTGACTGCTCGCTCTAACTAGCTTTTTTCAACGAAAGGAACAACGAGAATGATGGCCTCCACGCCACCTCGAAAAAATAACTCGGCAGCGGCCGGGCTGGTCAGCGATCCAGGAACCGCCGTTGTCGCTAGTTCCTTGGTTCCTAACCCTGGGCTGGAAGTAGAACACCAGAGGGTTACCGATTTGGACCCAGCCGAAGAAAAAAAGGCCGAACGCCGTATTGCCTTGTTTTTCTCACTCTCCATTGTCGGCAGCGTTATTGCCGCCGTCGCATATGTGGTTTTCCCTATCATTCCCGGCGATATGGCCTCCGTTCGCTCGAACAACCTGTTCGTGGGACTCGGCTTATCAGTGGGTCTACTCGGTGTGGGAATTGGTGCCGTCCACTGGGCAAAATCGTTGATGCATGGGCATGAACTTGTCGAAGATCGCCACCCCACGCGTGGCAGTGAAGAGACCCGTGAGATTGCAGCGGGAATGTTTACCCAGGCGAATAAAGAAAGTGGGTTCACGCGTCGCTCACTGGTTCGTAACACTCTCATCGGTGCACTCGTAGCAGCCCCTATTCCTGCCGTAGCACTGTTTAGAGATCTTGCTCCCTCGTCTAACCCGGTGGAGAAGATGAAAGAGACCATGTGGGCTGCGGGCGTGCGCCTAACTAAGGACCCCAGCGGTGTTCCCATCAAGGCCTCTGAAGTAACCATCGGGTCCGCTTTCCACGTTATCCCCGAGGGCTTAGTTGATCTCGAGCATCACCGCTTAGAGGAAAAAGCCAAAGCAGCAGTGCTGCTGATGCGCTTGCCTGTGGAAGTTTTAGTCGAAACACCAGAGCGCGCCTCCTGGTCTTATCAGGGCATTGTGGCGTATTCCAAGATTTGCACCCACGTGGGTTGCCCTGTTGCCCTCTACGAACAGCAAACTCACCACCTGCTGTGCCCATGCCACCAGTCAGAATTTGACGTGGCAAACCACTGTGAAGTGATTTTTGGACCGGCTGCCCGCCCCCTTCCCCAGCTTCCTATCAGCGTCGATGCCGAAGGATATCTAGTAGCACAAAGTGACTTCACCGAACCGGTGGGGCCAAGTTTCTGGGAGCGTGAAGCATGAGCACCACAATAAGCAGTGGCTCTAAGCCTGATGTCAGTCGCGGAATGCGTTTCACCGGTGCCGCCGCCAACTATTTGGATGAGCGCACCAGTGTGTCGGGTGCGGTGAAAGAACTAGGCCGGAAGATTTTCCCTGACCACTGGTCTTTCATGCTCGGCGAGGTTGCCCTTTACAGCTTCATCGTAATTCTGCTCAGTGGGACCTTCTTGACGTTCTTTTTTGACCCTTCGATGACCGAAGTGGACTACGAAGGGTCCTACCTTCCCCTCAAGGGCATTGAAATGTCAGTGGCCTACCATTCCTCGTTGGATATCTCCTTCGACATTCGTGGTGGCCTTTTGATGCGTCAGGTCCACCACTGGGCAGCACTTCTCTTTGTGGCGTCCATCGGGCTACACATGTTGCGTGTGTTCTTCACCGGGGCGTTCCGCAAGCCTCGAGAGCTCAACTGGATTATCGGTTTTGTACTTTTCATTCTCGCTATGGCCGAGGGTTTCACGGGTTATAGCCTCCCGGATGATCTTCTCTCGGGGAATGGTTTGCGCATTATTGACGGCATGATCAAGGCCTTCCCCGTGATTGGCGTGTGGACCTCGTATCTGTTCTTTGGCAACGAGTTCCCGGGCACGGATGTGATTCCTCGCCTCTATGTGTTGCACATTATGTTGCTCCCGGCGATTTTGATTGCCTCCTTGGCCATCCACATGGTCTTGCTGGTGGTCAACAAGCACACCCAGTTCGCTGGCCCCGGTCGCACCAACGACAATGTCGTCGGTTCACCGGTCTTGCCAGTTTTTGCTGCCAAAGCAGGTGGATTCTTCTTCCTCGTCTTCGGTGCGATCATGCTGATTGCGTCGCTGTTCACGATTAACCCGATTTGGAACTATGGGCCCTATGACCCCTCCCCTGTGTCAGCCGGAACGCAACCCGACTGGTACATCGGCTTCGCCGATGGTGCATTGAGGCTTATTCCGCCGGGCTGGGAGTTTATTCTCTTCGGAAACACGTGGTCGATGAATATTCTGACTCCGACGATATTCCTCGGAGTGTTTATCGTCCTGGTGGCGATTTACCCCTTCATTGAAGCCTGGATCACCGGAGACAAGCGTGAGCACCACATCGCTGATCGCCCGCGAAACGCCCCCACCCGCACCGCCATTGGGGCCGCTGGAGTGACCTTCTACGCCGTGTTGTGGGCAGCAGCCAGCTCGGACTTGATTGCCACGCACTTCAAGCTCACCATCGAAGGGGTTATTACCGCCCTTCAGGTGCTCTTCTTCTTAGCCCCCGTTGCGGCTTTCATGATTGCCAAGCGAACCTGTCTTGCCCTCCAGCGTAAAGATCGAGAAATCGCTCTGCACGGCTACGAGAGCGGTCGCATCGTGCGTTTGCCCGGTGGCGAGTACGTGGAGGTCCACGAGCAGTTAGAGGACGCCGAGCGCTGGCGTCTCCTAGATTTCGAAGAATACAAACCACTTGTTGTGCGCCCCAACGACAAGGGACGGATCACAGTGGGAACGCGCATGCGCGCTGGTTTCTCTCGCTGGTTCTTTGAAGACCGAGTGATGCCGGTGGATCAGAAGGAATTGGAGTACGCCAAGCACTAGAAATATATGCGTCGTTTAGAACAAACGGCGCATATATTCAGCTTGTTGGGTGTACCCCAGGCGGTCATAGAAGCCACCAGCGCGACGTGAAGCAACAGTTAGCTGTGTTACTCCTCTGGCCTCGCACGCGTCCTCCACAGCCCGCACGAGGGCTGTTCCAACACCGCTTGTCTGAATCGAGTCATCAACAGCGATTTCTTGCAACTGTGCTGAGGTGCCGTTGGTATAGAGCAGGGTATTAACAGTGGTCAAGGCATAGCCCACTACCGCTCCCCCGTGCTCGGCAACATGGACCATGGTCGCCGGAGCGTCATCGAGGACCTGACTGAAACTAGTGGTAAAAATCTCAGGATCAACCTCAACCGGATGCCCTAACTTTGCCACCAACGCTAAGACGGATTCACTATCCGCCGCAGTAGCCATCCGCACCACAACGCTGCTAGCTGGCAAAATATCCCCGGTAGTACTCATACGTCCAGCCAACAAGACCAATCAGGACCAGCGGCAGGGCATAGAGGGTGATCCAAAAGCCGACGGCGAGACCGGCGAAAGACATTGCGGCCCCAGCACCCAACATCACGGGCCACCAGCTCCAGGGGCTATAGAAACCCATTTCAGGGTCGCCCTCATCAATGTCTGCTTCGAGCCTGTCCTCAGGGAGTTCCCCACCCTGGTTGGAGAACTGAAACTGCAAGTAAAAAGCGATAAAAAGCGAGAGCACTCCACTGAGCCCAATGGCAATCGTGCCTGCCCATTCGACCTGTCCATCAGCTATCAGCGACCACACGGTGTACACGGTCACCAACAGGCCAAAATAGACGGAGAGAATCGAAAGGACAGCGATGTTTGTTCTCATCGCCTAGACCTTCGTCTTCTTCATCGCTGCTGGTCTGGATTCCAGTGCCGAGGCTAAAGCAAGCTCAGGGTGGTTGAGGTCAAATGCTGGCGATTCAGAGCGAACCCGGGGAATTGAGGTGAAGTTGTGGCGTGGCGGTGGGCAACTAGTGGCCCACTCCAGCGAACGACCATATCCCCACGGGTCATCGACAGTGACTTTTGGTGCATTACGAGCAGTGAGATAGACGTTAAGCAAGAAAGGAATCATGGAAATCGCCAAAATGGCGGATCCCACCGTAGAGAGCTGATTCATCCAGGTGAATCCATCTTCTGCCAAATAGGTGGCGTAGCGACGGGGCATGCCCATCACCCCCAACCAGTGCTGGATCAAGAACGTCATGTGGAAGCCCACGAACAGTAGCCAGAAGTGGAGCTGACCCAAAGACTCATTCAACATTTTTCCGGTCAACTTAGGCCACCAGAAGTAAAAGCCAGCGAACATCGCAAACACCACGGTGCCAAACACTACGTAGTGAAAGTGCGCTACGACGAAATAAGAGTCGGACACATGGAAATCAAGGGGCGGCGAAGCCAAAATAACTCCAGTGAGACCACCAAAGACAAAGGAGATCAAAAAGCCCAAGGCGAAGACCATTGGGGTCTCAAACGTGACGGAACCTCGCCACATCGTGCCAATCCAGTTGAATATCTTCACCCCGGTGGGGACCGCGATCAGCATGGTCATTAGTGCAAAGAAGGGCAACAGTACAGAACCAGTGACGTACATGTGGTGCGCCCACACAGTCATCGAGAGTGCAGCAATGGCGATCGTTGCGTAGACCAAGGTTCGATAGCCAAACACCGGTTTGCGACTAAAGGCCGGGAAGATTTCTGAGACGATGCCAAAGAACGGCAACGCAATGATGTACACCTCGGGGTGGCCAAAGAACCAGAAAAGATGCTGCCACAAGATGGCCCCACCATTGGCCGCGTCATAGACATGCGAGCCAAAGACTCGGTCACTTCCCAACGCCAACATCGCTGCAGCGAGAACGGGAAAGGCCAGCAAAACGAGGATCGAGGTGACCAGCGTGTTCCAGGTGAAAATGGGCATACGCCACATCGTCATCCCAGGAACTCGCATGGTGATGATGGTAGTGATGAAGTTAACCGCACCCAAAATTGTTCCGAAACCGCTGAGGCCCAGTCCAAACACCCACAAATTGCCACCCAAGCCTGGTGAGAAAGTCTGACTTGACAGTGGGGCGTAAGCAAACCAACCAAACGAGGCGGCACCTTGTGGGGTCAAAAACCCGGCCACGGCAATAAGTGATCCAAAGTTAAAGAACCAAAATGCTAGAGCGTTAAGCCTGGGGAAAGCCACATCCGGTGCGCCGATTTGCAGCGGCATCAAGAAGTTTGCAAACCCAGCGAAAAGCGGTGTTGCAAACATCAGGAGCATGATGGTGCCGTGCATGGTGAACAACTGGTTGTACTGCTCTTTCGTTGCCACAATCTCGAGGCCAGGAGCAAACAGCTGCGCGCGAATGACCAACGCCATCACACCGGCGATGAGGAAATACACAAAAGAAGTAATGAGGTACAAGTAACCAATTTTTTTGTGGTCAGTGGTGGTGATCCAGTCCACCAAGACATTGCCTTTTCGCGCTACCCCAGCATTGGAGAGACCCTGTGGGGCAGTGGTTAGGGAAGGCCCTGGCGCCGTCGTTGTCATCCTCTATTCCCCTTCGCTAAGCGGTGTTGTCCCGGGCAGATTTTGCAGAGTGTTGAGCTCCGGACCCAAACGACCCACGTTTCCATTGGCGCGTAGGGCTGCCATCTGCATGTTGTATTCATCTACTGACACCACCCGAACCTCAAACAGCATCATCGAGTGGTATTCCCCACAGAGTTCAGCACATTTACCTCGGTAAACCCCTTCTTTCTGGGGAACGAAATACCAGTAGTTAGTGCGCGAAGGAATCATGTCTTTCTTGTAGAGAAAATCAATGATCCAGAAGGAGTGAATAACATCCCGAGATTCAATCGTGATTTCTACTTTTTGGTCGACTGGCAGGTATAGGACGGGCAGGGACTCGGTCTCGATGCGACCGCCAGGAAGTTCCTGCGCCTGAATACCGGCGGAGTAAACATTCTCATTCAGATAATTGAAATCCCAGGCCCAACGCTTTCCATAAACCTCAATGGAAACATCGGGGTCTTCCAGAGGCTGCTCAATAGCAATCTGATCACGGGCGGTAAACCCGAAGAGAACCAGGACCAAAATCAGCGGCACAATCGTGTAAAAAACTTCGATCGGCATGTTGTAACGCAGCTGCGTAGGAAGACCGGTTTGACCTTTACGCCGGCGGTAGACGACTGTTGCCCAGATAAGAAGTAACCAGGTGATAACACCGACCACTAACAACACGATCCAAGAGACAACCCAGAGGTCAATCACACGGTCTACTTGGTTAGTCAGCCCGCGCTCAGTGGGCAACCACCCGATAGAGGACTGCGCAGTACAACCAGCGAGGACTACAGCAAGAATTGTGAGGAGCGAGGCGCCTTTCAGTCTGCGTTTAAAGTTCAGGCGCACAGCGTCCCTTTCACCATCTAATATTCCTGCTAAGTGTCTAAGTCTATGCCATCGTCGCCTGAGAAAAAGCGGCGCTCGCCGTGAGATTTGAGCTAATTGTTGCTAGCTGAAGCTATCGCCGCATGCGCAACTACCCGAAGCGTTCGGGTTGTCGATAGTAAAACCTTGCTTCTGGATGGTGTCCTCAAAGTCGACGGTGGCGCCCTCGATATAGGGCGAACTCATCTTGTCGACAACAACTTCCACACCACTAAAGTCGACGACCAAGTCGTCTTCCATCAGACGCTCGTCAAAAAACAGCTGATAAATCAGTCCCGAGCATCCACCTGGCTGAACAGCAACGCGCAGGCGAAGATCATCGCGGCCCTCTTGCTCGAGCAGGTTACGCACCTTAAGCGCCGCATGCTCGGTAATAGTCACACCGTGGGCTTCTTTAACGATTTCTGACATGGTCTGAATCCTCTCAACAAACTGTCCCCACAGTCTACGCTTCCTGTGTCGCGAAAAGCTGAGATTTTCCAGCGTGGGGCGCCCACCAATCCCCCAAGCGGTACTCTGGTTACTCCAAACACATGAACCAACTCGAGGGGTACCCGTGGCCAACACTGTAGTCAAAAACGAACAGCCCAATGAAGAGTCCACCGGAAAGGGCCGCCCTACACCCCGGCGACGCGACCGGGAAGCGCAGGCGAAGCGCCCCCTAGTCTCCAATAACCGCAAAGAGGCCAGAGCCAAGCTTGCCAAAGAGCGCGAGCGCGCCCGTTTGGGTCTCGCCTCTGGCGATGAGCGCTTTTTGCCCCAGCGCGACAAAGGCCCTCAACGTAAATGGGCGAGAGATTATGTTGATGCGCGTTGGAACTTTGGCGAGTTTCTTATCCCGATCATGTTTGCGGTGATCATTGCAACCTTCCTGCCCTCGCAACAAGCGCAACTCATCGCAATCCTCGCCCTGTGGGCGTTCTTTGGACTGACAATTTTGGATGCCCTCTACGTGGGCCAGAGGGTCAAACGGGGCATTGGCAATAAATATGGGGACGACAAGATGGAAAGTGGCGTTCGCTGGTATGCAGCTATGCGCTCGCTCCAAATGCGTGGGCTGCGTCTACCTAAGCCTCAGATCAAGCGCGGCGAAACACCTCAGTAAGTACTGTGCTGCAGTTCTCTGGTGAGAAACTTGGCAAAGAGAGGCCCTCGATACACAAACCCGGTGTAGGCCTGAACCAGGTTTGCCCCGGCGGCTAAGCGCTCGGCAACATCCTCGCCGGTGAGCACTCCCCCGACACTGATCACACAAAACGTCCGCGGCAAGGTTTGGCGCAATAAACCAACTACCTGTCTCGCTCGATCCGCGAGGGGTTTACCCGAGAGTCCCCCCGCTCCAATTGTCTCAAGCTCGGATGGGCTCGCCCGCAGGCCCTCCCGATCGGTAGTGGTATTGGTGGCAACAATGCCGGCCAGCCCCAACTCCATGACTATTTTTGCCACACCGGTTATCTGCGCATCATCAAGCTCGGGAGCAATTTTGACTAAAATCGGTGTCTGCCCTGCAACGGCCTGAATTGACTTCAGCAGTGGTCTCAGCGTCTTTTCTTGCTGCAAACCTCTCAGCCCTGGCGTGTTGGGGGAACTGACGTTTACCACCAAATAGTCCGCGTATTTCACCAGCTTTTTCGTAGCGAGCACATAATCCGCTTGGGCCCCATCCAGGGCGGTGGTGAGATTCTTTCCAATATTTACCCCAATAATGGGCAAGTCCCCACCCTTTTTGCGCAGCTTCGCAAGTCGTTTCGCTACAACTTGGGCGCCGTCGTTGTTGAAACCCATCCGGTTGATCAAGGCACCATCGTCAAGGAGGCGAAACAGCCGCGGTTGTTCATTGCCCGGTTGAGCAAGGGGGGTAATCGTTCCCACCTCAACATGGTCAAAACCCAAAGCATAAAGTCCGCGAATTCCCACCGCGTTCTTATCAAAGCCTGCGGCCAAACCAACGGGAGAACCAAAAGTGCTCCCCAAAACGTTGAGTGAGAGCGCAGAGGAGGGCGCTGTTTTCTGACGCAGCCAAGCCCTGATCACGGGCAGGCCTGCCGCCCTGATGAGCCACATCCCCAGCTGGTGAGTGAGTTCAGGGTCAAACTTTTGCAGAATGCGAAAAACGATCGAATACATCAGTCATCCTCGCTGGGCGCTGGGACACCAGTGCGCAATGAGGCGATGGCCTCATCGAAGTCATCTAAGGTCTCGAATGCTTGATAGACCGAGGCGAAGCGCATATAGGCCACCACATCTAGCTCCCGCAAAGGCTCCAAGATGGCTAAGCCAATCTCGTTGGCCTCCACCTGCGACGTCCCGGTTTGACGAATAATCTCTTCAACGCGCTGCGCGAGTTGGGCTAAATCCTGATCGGTAACAGGTCGGCCTTGACAGGCCTTCTTCACACCTTGGGCGATTTTTTCCCGGGAAAAAGGTTCGGTTACCCCACTGCGCTTAATCACACTCAGGCTTGCAGTTTCTAGCGTTGAAAAGCGCCGTGAGCACTCCGGGCATTGACGACGCCGTCTAATCGAGAGGCCATCATCACTGGTGCGCGAATCAATAACGCGCGAATCAAAGTGTCGACAAAAAGGGCAATACATAACTCCCCAATCTTACAAGTCAGACTCGGGTGCCCAGGCGGGGTTAAAGCGCTCCTCCATGGCCTGTGCGTGCGCGGGTAAAGCTTCAGCGTAAGCGAGCGTGACCACCGATGAACGAATGTGAGCCAAGGCCTCTTTGTCGTAGTCGATGATTTGCTGCGTTCGTAAAAAAGTCATCGGGGACAACCCCGAGCTATACCTGGCTGAACCGTGGGTGGGCAGCACGTGGTTAGAGCCTGCGGCGTAATCACCAGCACTGACTGGGCTGTAATCACCCACGAAAATTGCACCAGCGTGGCGGATCGCCGTGACGACGCTCTGCGTGTCTTCGGTCATGATTTCAAGGTGCTCTGGCGCGTAAGCATTGGCCATCTCAATCACCTGATCCATGGAATCTAAAACGATGAGGGCTGACTGCTCCCCCGAGAGGGAAGTGGTCGCCCGCTCGCGGTGTTGGGTTTGCTCCACTCGACGTACCAGCGCTTGTTCCACCCGTTGGGCAAGTTCAAACGAGGTGGTCATCAACACAGCGGAGGCTAATTCGTCATGCTCGGCTTGAGAGAGCAGATCAGCGGCAATAAATTCCGGGTAAGCGGTCTCATCAGCGATGATGCCTATTTCTGTGGGCCCCGCCTCAGAGTCGATACCCACAACACCAATAACCTGCCTTTTGGCTGTGGCGACATAAAGATTTCCGGGACCGGTGATCACATCTACTGGCGCTAAACCAATCTCTGGCACGCCATAGGCGAGTGCTGCAATGGCACCGGCGCCTCCCATCGCATACACCTCGGTGATGCCCAACATGTGTGCTGCGCCAAGAATGCTGGGGTGAATACGTCCACCAAAGTCCGCTTGTGGTGGTGAGACTAAAACAATGTCTTTGACGCCGGCTGCCTGTGCGGCAACAACGTTCATCACGACGCTGGAGGGATAGACAGCTTTACCGCCCGGAATATAGACGCCCGCGCGGTCGATGGGAACATAACGAGTAGAGACAACCCCACCGGTTTGGTATTCCGTTCGGCTGGAACGAGGTAGCGAATCCTCTGAAGCCACTCGAACGCGCCGAATCGCTTCATCTAGTGCGGCACTGATAGCCCGGTCAAGATTTTTACCCGCTGCGCGAAGTTCCTTAGCGGATACTTCCACGACAAGATCAGCAACGTTATCGAAGCGCAGGGCCTGTTCCTGCAGCGCCGCTAGCCCGTCGCTTCGGACGCGTTTGATTAGCTCCGCAACTGAGGCATCCACCTCAGCAGCGCCACGGGTTGCGCGCGGCACAAAACTTGGGGCATTTTCCCGGGTGATATTCATACCGCGAAGATCTAAAAGTCGCATCATCTCGCCCCCCATCGTATCTGGCTGCCGGGAATATTAACTGGGGCTGAGACCTTAAGCTGTACATGATGACTGACACCGATGCTCTTTCCCCTACCCAAGCTTTCCTTGAAGCGTTCCGCCGCTACGGTGCCGGGATATCGGTGGTGACCGCACTCAAATCAGATGGTTCCCCCACGGGTTTTACTGCGACATCTCTAGCTTCGCTCTCAGCATCCCCACCCCTGGCGACTTTCAACATGTCGCAAATGGCCAGCAGCTTTCCTGCAGTAAAAAAAGACTCAACCCTGCTTATCCACATGCTGGGAACTGACTCCCTCGAACTTGCTCGCACCCTCTCCGGCGATGCAGATCAGCGCTTTGTTGGCGATCACTGGAGTAGCGGACCGGATGGTTTGCCGCTGCTCCACGGTGTTTCTGCCTGGTTGCACGTGCGTGTTGTCGAGATTATGAAGGTCGAATTTGCGGCAACCATAGCCGTACAGATTCTTGGCGGCGCAGTGGGCGCAGATGATGATGCGCTGGTCTACCAACACCAGGGATACAAGAAGGCCGCAGCGCTCTAAGCAGCCAATGATGCTGTAGTCCGCGCCAAATGCGGGCTTACGAGCTCAAGCAGTGAGCGCCTAAGAGGACTTTTACTTCCCCAATAAGATCTGCGGAAACCGTCACCCTACGGGGCAGTTCAAAAACGCGAGCGATGCCGGACTTTACGAGCCGGAGGCGAACGTTGCAATCGCCTTCATGTCGGGCTAACGCTTCATCGAGTGCGGAAAGAACCGGCACGGTAGCAAACGCTTCGGGGACAGTGAGGGTCAGTGGTTCCCTAGATTGCTCCACGCTGACATTGAGTGGAAGGAGCTCAATAGCGTGCAGACCAACGCCATCATCACGGCGCGATACTCGCCCGCGAAGGGCCACCACCGTGTCATTGACCAGCTCTAATTGATAGTTCTTATAAGTCTTACCGAGGAACATGATGGAAACTTCTCCACCAAAATCTTCGATGATGACCTGGGCGTAAGCATTGCCCGAGTTTCTGGCCACCCGGTGGTTGACCGAGGTAATCAGACCCGCCACGGTGACCGTGTCCCCATCTTCCACATCAGACATCAACAAATCCGCTATGGAAACGTCAGCTTCGGTAGCTAAGAGCACTTCCAATCCCGCCAAGGGGTGATCGGAAACATAAAGGCCCAACATGTCCCGCTCGAGCGCCAATAGCTCCTTGCGCGACCATTCCGGCAAATCTGGCACGATCGCAGTGGGGGATGTTCCGGCAGATTCAAAGAGACTGTCAAAATCAAATCCGACATCGCCTAATTCTTCGGATTTCTTCTCCCGCGCGGCTACTTCAACAGCCGTTTCGTGAATATCAAAAAGCGCACGGCGGGTGTGGCCGAGCTGGTCGAAAGCACCGGCCTTAATGAGGGACTCTACGGTGCGTTTGTTGAGAACGCTGCCGGGAACTTTTTTGATGAAATCGTGGAAGCTGGTGAAAGCACCCTTCTCCTCACGAGCCTGGCGAATCCCTTCCACCACCCCCACGCCCACGTTGCGAATAGCAGCCAAACCAAAACGAATATCCTCACCCACAGCACCAAACACCGCAATGGATTCATTCACATCAGGAGGCAAAACGTCAATTCCCCGACGCCGACACTCGTTGAGATAGATGGCGGATTTGTCCTTCTGATCACTGACACTGGTCAACAGTGCCGCCATATATTCAGCCGGGTAATGCGCCTTGAGGTACGCGGTCCAGTACGAAATCATCCCGTAGGCGGCCGAGTGGGCCTTGTTGAAGGCGTAGTCCGAAAACGGCACCAGGACTTCCCAGAGGGTCGTTACGGCCTGCTTCGAATAGCCATTGGCCCGCATACCCTCGCCGAAAGCTTCGAACTGAACATCCAGTTCTTCTTTTTTCTTCTTACCCATTGCGCGACGGAGTAAATCGGCCCCCGCCAGAGTGTAATTAGCAAGTTTTCGAGCAATCTCCATGACCTGCTCTTGGTAGACAATCAAACCGTAGGTGCCCCCAAGAATTTCTTCCAGGGCACCGGCAAGCTCGGGGTGTATTGGAGTGATGTCCTGTTGCCCGTTTTTTCGAAGGGCATAGTTTGTGTGCGAATCAGCGCCCATCGGGCCTGGTCGGTATAGCGCCAAGACAGCCGAAATGTCCTCAAAACTGTCGGGTCGCAACAATCGCAACAGAGCTCGCATGGGCCCACCATCGAGCTGAAAAACGCCTAGCGTGTCCCCTCTGGCCAGTAGCTCATAGGCCTGTGGGTCATCTAAGGCAAGCTCTTCTGGCACTACGCGGTGGCCGCGGTTGAACTCGATATTGTCCAGCGCATCATCGATGATCGTGAGATTGCGCAGCGATAAGAAGTCCATTTTGACCAGACCCAGCGCCTCACAGGAGGCGAAATCAAACTGGGTGACAATTTGGCCGTCCTGTTCCCGACGCATAATCGGGATGATGTCCACCAAAGGGTCCGAGGACATGATCACACCAGCGGCGTGAACCCCCCACTGGCGCTTAAGGTTTTCAAGGCCTCGAGCTCTCTCAAACACGGTCTTAGCATCCGGATCGCTATCCAATAGCGTCCTGAAATCTGCGGCTTCTTTGTAGCGCTCGTGGGTTTTATCGATAATGCCATCTAGCGACATCTCTTTACCCATCACGCCTTGAGGCATCACCTTGGTGAGCTTCTCTCCCATGCCGTAGGGATATCCCAATACCCGAGCAGAGTCTTTGAGCGCCTGCTTTGCTTTAATCGTGCCAAAGGTCACGATCTGGGCGACGCGATCTTCACCGTATTTTTCGCTCACATAGCGAATCACCTCACCACGTCGACGCTCGTCAAAGTCCACATCGAAGTCGGGCATGGACACTCGATCGGGGTTCAAAAATCGCTCAAAAATAAGCCCGTGTTGCAAGGGATCCAGTTCGGTAATACGCATGGCGAAAGCAGCCATAGACCCGGCTCCTGAACCACGGCCGGGACCAACCCGGATGCCGTGCTCTTTTGCCCAGTTAATAAAATCGGCCACGACTAAGAAGTAGCTAGCAAATCCCATCTGCGTAATGACATCAATTTCATAATCAGCTCTCGCCTGCACGGGCTCAGGGATCCCGTGGGGATAACGCAGGGTGAGGCCCGTGCGCACTTCAGCCGCAAAGTAGCTCGCCTCGGTGTGCCCTTCTGGGACAGCGAAGCGCGGCATATAGTTAGCGGTTTCATCGAAAGCCACCGACGCCCTCGAGGCAATAAGCAAACTGCTATCGCAGGCCTCGGGGAATTCGGCAAAAAGTGCGCGCATTTGCGCAGCCGATTTCACATAGAACTCTTGGGAA
>LIAY01000004.1 GCA_001438965.1 Microbacteriaceae bacterium BACL25 MAG-120322-bin65
CCAGGCTCAACAGCCCAAGCCCTATTCTCTCGACCAGATCGCGCAGTAGCGCTCGATAAAGGACAAAATTAACGTGGCTAAGACAGAAGAAACCGCAGACCAGAGCGTCGCGGAAGAAACCCCCCAGACGTACAGCACGGAAACTCCCGCTTCGGAAGCTGTTGCCGAGAAGAAGCCTCGCGCCCCGCTCAGTGTTGGTGGCCAGGCTGTGGGTCGTCGCAAGCAGGCAATCGCACGCGTGCGTTTGACTCCTGGTAGCGGCTCCTACGCGGTCAACGGTCGCACGCTGGAACAGTATTTCCCCAACAGGCTGCACCAGCAGCTGATCAATGACCCCTTCACGGTGTTAGACCTTGCCGGCAGCTATGACGTTATTGCTCGCATCACCGGTGGTGGACCTTCCGGTCAGGCTGGCGCTTTGCGTTTGGGGATTGCTCGTGCCCTGAATCAGATCGATGAAGAGAACAACCGCGCTTCACTCAAAAAGGCCGGATTCCTGACACGGGATTCCCGCGTGAAAGAGCGTAAGAAGGCTGGTCTCAAGAAGGCTCGTAAGGCTCCTCAGTATTCGAAGCGTTAAACGCTTCGAGGCGGATGGATCCGATGGGTCGCCTTTTTGGTACAGATGGGGTCCGGGGGTTAGCCAATGGCGAGCTCACGGCCGATATGGTCGTGCGGTTGTGTCAAAGTGCTGCCCTCGTACTCACTAAAGGGCGCCATGCTGATGAGCTCCAAGCCTTGGGGCGGCGGCCTAAAGCGGTCATCGCCCGCGACCCTCGTGTGTCAGGGGAGTTTCTCTCTTCTGCGGTCTCAGCGGGTCTGGCAAGTTCCGGGATTGATGTCTGGGACGCGGGAGTAGTCCCCACCCCAGCCAACGCATTCTTGGTCCGAGAAGGCCACTTTGATTTCGGCGTGATGGTCTCGGCTTCGCATAATCCAGCCCCTGATAACGGGATTAAGTTCTTCTCCTACGGTGGCACGAAGTTGCCGGATGAGGTCGAAGATCGCATCGAGGCCGCCATGAGTGAGCCACCTCTAGCGCCATTAGGCGCTGATGTGGGGCGCATTATTCGGTTTGCTGATGCAGAAGATCGCTATGCCGAGCATCTGCTAGCCACTCTGGATCGCGATCTCACTGGTTTGCACGTGGTACTGGATTGCGCCCATGGGGCAGCCTCCACACTTTCACCCCGTGTTTTCCGCGAAGCAGGGGCCAGGGTGACCGTCATTGGTGACCAGCCCGATGGGCTCAACATTAATGATGGCTACGGCTCGACCTATCTGGAGCGGTTGCAAGAAGCCGTGCTCACAAACGGTGCTGACTTTGGTGTTGCCCACGATGGCGATGCGGATCGAGCACTGGCGGTCGATCACACGGGTCAGATTCTCGATGGCGATGTCATCATGGCCATTTTGGCGGTGTCGATGAAGCAAGCGGGCACGCTCGCCAACAACACCCTTGTCGCCACCGTGATGTCCAATCTGGGACTGCGCCTTGCGATGAAGGAGCACGGAATCACGTTGCTCGAAACGGCGGTGGGCGATCGCTACGTTTTGGAGCAACTCGCTTCGAGTGGATCAAGCCTGGGTGGCGAGCAGTCGGGCCACCTTATTTTGACCGATCACTCCACCACTGGTGACGGGATTTTGACCGGGTTGCACTTGGCTCGTGAAATTAAGCGAACAGGTAAAACTTTGGCGCAGTTGGCCCAAATCATGTCGGTCTATCCTCAGGTTTTACTGAACGTATCTGGCGTAGATCGCAAACGTCTCGCTAAGAATGACACTGTCGCCGCCGCCGTCTTGGCAGCTGAGCAGGAACTAGGCGAACAAGGTCGCGTGCTCTTGCGTCCCTCGGGGACTGAAGCCCTGATTCGGGTGATGGTGGAGGCAGTCGATATTGATACTGCAGAACGGATCGCAGCGGATTTGGCGGCGGTAGTAACACGCGAGCTCGCGCAGGCCTAAATCTTTCGCAGCAGTACTTTCTGAATGCGGTGGTCTGCCTCTTTTCGCAAAATCAGCGACGCTCGGGGTCTGGTGGGGAGAATGTTGTGGACCAGGTTGGGCTCGTTGATTTCCGTCCAAATTCGCCTGGCTTCTTGCCGCGCCTGCACTTCACCCAATTGCGCATAGCGATGGAAATGGCTTCTGGGGTCGCTAAAGGCACCTTTTTGAAGAGCGATGAAGCGTTCTTCATACCATTTAGCGATATCGCTGGTGCGAGCATCAACAAAAATGCCAAAATCAAAGAGGTCACTCACTGCCAGCGCAGAGGAAGTAGCCGGCGGCGCTAACACGTTGAGGCCCTCGATGATGACAATGTCAGCACCGGCAACCTCCTGGGTTTGCCCGGGCACGCGGTCATAGAGCAGGTGGGAATACACCGGGGCGCTCACTGGTGAAACTCCACTTTTGATCTGGGACACAAATCGCAAAAGAGCGCGTGTGTCATAGCTTTCGGGGAATCCTTTGCGATCCACGGTGCCGCGCTTTTCTAGCTCCGCTAGGGGTAAAAGAAAACCATCAGTGGCCACCAACGCCACCGAGGGGGTTGCGGGATTCCTGGAGAGCAGTTCTGCCAATACCCGAGACGTTGTTGATTTGCCCACGGCAACACTGCCGGCCACGCCAATGATGAAAGGCGTATGGGATACGTCATCGCCTAAAAACTCTCGGGTGAGATAGTGCAGGTGTCTTGCGCCTTCGACATAGAGTGCCAGCAACATCGCTAAGGGCTGGTAGACCTGCAACACTTCATCGCCATCGAGCATGTCTCCCACCGAGCGAACCCGCGCAAGGTCATCCTCAGAGAGGGGCAGTGGGGACCTCGGAGCCAAATTAGACCAGCTTGCCCGGTCATATTCGAGAAAAGGGCTACCGTTGTCGCTTCCAGCGGAGGGCAGAGCCATAACCACCAGGGTAGTGGCCGAGAGAGCCCACTCGGCACGGCTTTGTGCCCTCGTGGCCACCGCGCAGCAAGGGAGCATCACCTAGGCTAGAGGCCATGTGCGGAATTGTCGGATATGTGGGCCAACGCTCCACCGCCCAGGTGGTCTTAGGCGGTCTAGCGCGTCTGGAATATCGCGGGTATGACTCGGCTGGTATCGCGATTATTACCCCTGGGAATGCACTTGTGTCCCATAAACGCGCCGGCAAGCTCAGCGTCTTGCGAGATGATCTGGCCACAAACCCTCTGCTGGATGGCACCACTGGCATTGGCCACACCCGGTGGGCAACCCATGGTCCGCCCACTGACAACAACGCCCACCCGCACTTAGGCGATGAGGGAAAGCTGGCGTTGATTCATAACGGGATCATCGAAAACTATGAGCTACTCAAGCGCGAACTTGTGGAGCAGGGCGAAACCTTCCATTCCGATACCGACTCTGAAGTGGTCGCCCTGATGCTCGGTCGGGAATATCGAGACACCCATGATGTGAGTACCGCCATGCAACGCGTTGTTGCCCGTTTAGAGGGCGCTTTTACTCTGTTGGCTGTTCATGCAAACCAGCCCGGCGTGGTCGTCGGCGCAAGGCGCAACTCACCCTTGGTGGTGGGTCTGGGCGAGGGGGAGAACTTCTTAGGTTCTGATGTTGCCGCTTTTGTGGCGTATACGGATAAAGCGATGGCCGTGGGACAAGACCAAATTGTCACCATTACCCCGGATTCTGTGACCGTTGTCGACTTCGAAGGCAAACCCGCCAATGCGACCCCTTTCACCGTTGACTGGGATGCCTCCGCTGCCGATAAGGGTGGCTGGTCAAGCTTTATGGCTAAAGAAATTTCAGAAGAACCTGAAGCGGTGGCCAACACCCTTCGTGGGCGCGTGGGAGCTGGTGGGATTGTCACGCTACCCGAGCTTGATGCTGTACTAGGCGACTCAGTTTCGATTAGTCGCATTATCTTTATCGCCTGTGGCACAGCCGCCTACGCCTCGATGTTGGGCGCTTACGCCATTGAAAAATGGTCCGGTATTCCTGCCACGGTGGAGCTCTCGCACGAGTTTCGATACCGTGACCCGGTGGTGGACGCTTCCACGTTGATTGTGTCGGTGAGCCAGTCGGGTGAAACGATGGACACCCTGATGGCGGTGCGCTACGCCAAAGAAAAAGGCGCCACCACATTGTCGATTTGTAACACCCAAGGTGCCACGATTGCTCGCGAATCAGATGCGGTGCTCTACACCTACGCAGGTCCGGAAGTCGCTGTGGCCTCCACGAAAGCTTTTCTCTCCCAAGTCGTTGCTACCTACCTTTTGGGGCTATATCTCGGTCAGCACAACGACCGTGTCAGCGCAGAGCTATCTGCACAGCTCGCCCAAGATTTCGAGGATCTGCCCGATCAGTTAGAAGAAATGGTCCAAACGGGCGCTCGCATCAAAGAGCTGGCTGGCTGGATGGCCGATACTCGCTCAGTGTTGTTCTTGGGCCGCCACGTGGGCTATCCGGTGGCACTGGAGGGGGCACTCAAGCTCAAAGAGTTGGCCTATATCCATGCTGAGGGCTTTGCCGCAGGCGAGCTCAAACACGGCCCCATCGCGCTCATCGAACCGGGCCAAATCGTGTTCGTTGTGGTGCCAAGCCCCAGGGACCCCTCCTCCCTCCACGCCAAGGTGGTCTCGAACATCCAAGAAATTCGTGCCCGGGGCGCGCGCGTGATTGCCATCGCCGAAAAGGCCGACGCTGCCGTGTTGCCCCACGCGGATGAAGTGATCGCGGTGCCTTTCGCCTCGACGTTCATGGAGCCACTTCTGGCTGTTGTTCCGCTGCATATTTTTGGCATGGAGTTGGCTGCTGCTAAAGGCCTAGATATTGATCAGCCGAGAAACCTGGCGAAATCCGTCACGGTGGAGTAAGCGAAAAGACGTAAGCCATGGTGGTGGGCGTGGGAGTGGATTTAGTCGATATTGCTCGTTTTGAGCGCGCCCTCGAGCGAACACCCAAGCTTCGCGATCGCCTTTTTGGCCCACTTGATGTCTCACAACCGGATATCTCGTCACAATCCTTGGCTGCCCGTTTTGCAGCAAAAGAGGCGGGAATCAAAGCTCTTGGTGGCAACATTCCAGGCTTTAGTTGGCACGATATTCAAATTCAGGGAGCTCGTGGCGAACAACCACGTTTAGTTCTCTCCGGCGGTGCCAGTGAGCACGCCAGCGCCCAAGGCATCGTTTCCCACCATGTGTCGCTCAGCCATGATGCGGGCATGGCACTTGCTTTTGTTGTGATGGAGGACGCCTCGTGAGTGGGGCCATGAGAGAGGCGTTGATTCGCCCGGGGGCAATTTCTGCCAATGTTGAAATTTTGCGAAAAATCTCCGGCACACCGCACATGCTCATTGTGGTTAAAGCCGGTGGCTATGGTCATGGCGCGGTGACCGCGGCGCGAGCGGCGTTAGCCGGCGGGGCCGATTGGCTGGGAACAGCCGATATTCACGAAGCCCTAGAGCTCCGTGAAGCAGGAATTTCGGCCCCCGTTTTAGCTTGGCTGTTTGGCCCAGGCGAGGACCTCACCGGCGCCTATGAGGCCGGTATCGATTTGGGAGTTTCCTCGATCGCTCAACTTGAGCAGCTTCTTTCCGTGGTGAGCGCAGGCAAGCCTGCTCGCATTCACGTTAAAATTGATAGTGGACTGGGGCGCAATGGCCTAGACCCTAGAGACTGGGATGACTTTTTTGTGCGCTTGGCCCTTGCGCAACAAGCCAACGAGGCTCGCACGATCGGTATTTTTACCCACCTTTCTGGTACCTCAATTGCCGCTGATGCGAGCCAAGGCCAGGTCTATGACCAAGCCGTGGCGCTTGCCGCCGAACACGGGGTGGTCCCGGAGATTCGCCATGTTGCCTCGAGTATTGGTACCAGCGATTCACCGGCTTTAGCTCATGACATGGTGCGCGTGGGGGCGGCGGCCTATGGGGTCCCCGTTACCGAGCGCTACGAGTCAGTTGGTCTGAGACCCGCGATGCGATTGAGCGCCCAAGTAATTTTGGTTAAACGGGTCGCTGCTGGTTTAGGGATCGGTTATGGGCACACGTATCGCACCGAAAATGAGACAAACCTTGCCTTGGTGCCTCTGGGATACGCCGATGGCATTGCCCGCCATGCTTCCTCAGCTGGTCCCGTGGTTATTGAAGGAAACCGCTTTAGTGTTTCGGGGCGGATTTCTATGGATCAATTCAGTGTTGATCTAGGCCAGGCCACAGCGAAAGAAGGACAGTGGTGTGTCTTGTGGGGGGATCCCAGAGATGGTGAGCCCAGTGCTACCGAATGGGCGCAGGCAGCAGGAACCATTGCCTATGAAATTGTGACCCGGGTAGGGCCTCGCGTTCCTCGGGTTATTGCCTTATGAAACTGGTGGTCGACACCAGCGCTGCGATGGAGCAACTAGGAGCGGTGTTGGCCGGTGTTGCCCGCGCTGGGGATGTCATCGTTCTCACTGGTGAATTAGGCGCTGGTAAAACGACCTTGGCTCGGGGCATGGGGGATGCCATGGAATTAGAAACACCCGTATCTAGCCCAACCTTTATTGTGGCCAGGCACCATCGCTCTCATAACCCAGAAAGACCACCGCTTGTGCACTTAGATGCGTACCGTCTGGGCTCAAGCGCTGAGCTTGATGAGCTCGATATCGATGTGGAGCACTCGATTGTGCTGGCTGAATGGGCAGCGGAGTATGCCCAGGCGCTATCGAATCAGTGGCTAGAAATTGGCGTGCAGCGCCCCATCGGTGGCGCAGAGGACGTGGAATCGGATCAACCTCGCGAGGTGAGCATCAGCGCGCACGGTGAAGATAACGACATGATGGCGCGCTTTGGAGCGGCACTGGAGGACTTTCGTGTTTCTCGCGGTTGATTCATCTCTCGGCACGACCGTTGCCATTGTCACCGACGATGGCAGGGTGCTCTCAGAGACCCAGAGTCTGGATATTCGAGGACATGCAGAAAATATTGGCGTTCTCCTTGCTAGCGCCTTAGAGTCTGCTGGAATTGGGGCCTCCGAGGTCACCCAGGTGGTGATGGGTATTGGCCCGGGACCGTTTACCGGGTTGCGGGTGGGCATGGCCTCGGCAATCGCGTTCGCCCATTCGCGCTCCCTGCCAGTTTTGCCTGTTATCAGCCACGATGCTCTGGGTTGGTTCGCCCCCGATGATGTGGTGGTCACCAGTGATGCTAGACGTGGTGAGCTGGCCTATAGCGTCTATTGGGGGCGCGAGGGCATGCGCCGCGTAGTGGGTCCAACGCTCTGTAGACCAGAGGATCTCGATGAGGCTCTCGGTGAGTACGCCCGCCTCGATCGTCTTGAGGCCACGATCATTCCGGCAGCCGGTTTAGCTCAGGTAGCCAGGGCTTTTCTCGAACACTCGCTAGCTTTCCCCGAGCCAAGACCACAGTATTTGCGTGCACCCGATGTGACAGTCTCAGAAAAATCCTTGCCCCACAAGCCGGTGTTGCCATGACGTATCGCCTCTCCCAAGTGCTACTAGAGGACCTCCCTGCTCTGATCGAGATGGAATCTGAACTGTTCGGCCACGATGCGTGGTCTCCTTCGACCATGGTGGCCGAGGTTTCTCATCCCCAGAGCTACTATCTGCTTGCTCGCCAGGATGGCACAGACATTCTCTGTGGTTACGCGGGCCTCAGGGCCGCCCTCTCCGGTGGAGATCTAGGAGACATTCAAACCCTCGCTGTGGTGCCAGATCACCGCCGTGCAGGGTTGGGCAGGCTACTGCTGAACGCCGTACTTGATGAGGCCAGACGGCGTGGGGTTGGTGAGGTATTACTCGAGGTGCGAGCGGATAACACGGCCGCTCGAGCGCTCTATGAAGCCGAAGGTTTTATGGCAATTGATGTGCGCAAGGGGTACTACCAACCCGATGGTGTTGATGCCATTGTGATGGCCAAACACCTTGAGGCTAAAGGACTTGCGTGGGCGGTGGGTCATGACTGAACCACTGGTGTTAGGAATTGAAACAAGCTGTGATGAAACCGGTGTTGGCATTGTTCGGGGCAGCACTCTTTTGGCCAACGCCGTGGCATCGTCGATGGCCGAACACGCTCGCTATGGCGGTGTGGTTCCTGAAGTTGCCGCGAGAGCTCACCTGGAAGCCTTACCGGTCGTTCTCGAACAGGCCCTGAAAGAGGCGGGGGTGACCTACGAAGATTTAGACGCGATAGCGGTGACCACAGGCCCTGGTCTAGCCGGTGCCTTGATGGTGGGGGTGGGGGCCGCCAAAGCGCTTGCGGTGAGCTTGGGTATTCCTTTTTATGCTCTGAATCATTTAGTGGGGCACGTGGGAGTGGAATGTTTAGATCCGAGTAGAACCCAGACCATCACCCCCACCATCGCCCTGTTGGTGTCGGGTGGCCACACCTCGTTGCTGTTAGTTCATGACCTAGTTTCCAACGTGGAGCTCTTAGGCGAAACCATTGATGACGCTGCTGGTGAAGCTTTTGACAAGGTGGCCCGAGTGTTGGGTCTGCCCTACCCCGGTGGACCTGAAATTGATCGCTGTGCCAAAGAGGGCAACCCGGAATATTTCAGATTCCCGCGGGGGCTCACTCAACCGAAAGACCAAGAGAAACATCGCTACAACTTCTCTTTTTCTGGACTCAAAACTGCTGTTGCGCGCCATGTTGAAGCTCTCCAGGCTTCCGGGGAGACACTCGATATTGCGTCGATTGCCGCCTCTTTTCAAGAAGCGGTCGCCGATGTGCTGGTGAGCAAAGCTTTAGGGGCGTGTGCTGATTATGGTGTGCCCCGTCTTATGCTCGGTGGCGGTGTTGCCGCTAATTCCAGGGTGCGCGCTCTTGCCCAGCAGCGCTGTGAGCACTCTGGCATCGAATTGAGTATCCCGCCGTTGGATTTGTGCACGGATAATGGCGCCATGATTGCTGCTTTGGGTGCGCAACGAATGATGGCAGGTTTTCCCGGTTCACCCCTTTCTAGTGGGGTGAACTCCACACTCCCCGCTTCTGTCATCGCACTTACCGACTAGCTCGCTACGCTGGAGAGACCATGAGTCTAGATAACACTCCCAATCCCGCCCCACACGAGACCATCTCGGAAATTTCTGTTACGGAGGTCTCGGTGGAGACTCATGGCGCCATGCCTCGGGTTTCTGATCCGAAACCGGGCGGCGCACTATCGAAGATTGCGCTCGGCCTTGGCTTGGTATCCCTCGCTCTGACACCTATTTTTGGAATCGGTGTGTTTCCGGCGATCCTCGGCATCGTGATGGGGCATATCGCTAAACGAGGCGATGCTCTTGGCCAGATTCGCGCCATGGTGGGCTTGGGGCTCAGCTACGTTGCGCTGGTGGTGGGAACAATCATCCTGGTCTTTGTTGTGACGCCTATTGTTTTAGCTTTCCTCGTCAGCGCTGGCTACATCCTCGCTGACTAACGTCGCAGGATTTTCCACTCGATCGGCCAAGATCGCCACCTTCTTGCCCTGTGCTCGGGTAAGGATCAAGGTCGCCTGCCCACTTCCCCTAAGCGAGAAGGTCTTGCGCAAGCTGTGGGGGTCAATATCGATTCCCCGTTTTTTGATGTCAATGGTGCCAAGCTCCGCTTTGGCCACCAGTGCTTCTACGGCGTTCACCGAGTAGGGGATGACCTCGCGGATGCGAAAACACTGCGCCAAAGGAGTTGCTACTGGCTTATCGGTAGTGAAGTAGGCGATGGTGGAATCCATCATGTGGCCATCGTGTTGCCTGGCTAAATCACCAATGAGGCGGGCCCGAATTACTGCCCCATCTGGTTCCACCAGGTAGTCCAACATTTCACCCACCGGCGCATCGGGGGCATCGGCGGCGCCAAACATCTCGGCGATCCCTTTGTGGTTGATCACCAGAGCAGAGCGGGTAACCCCAGGCCTTGCCAAAACGCCCGTCCACAGGACCATTTCGACAACGCTCCCTTGGTAGGACACCCATTGGGCCTCCCATTCCGGGGGGATAAGGGATCGATCCATTCCGGGAGCCAGCTTGATGCCTGAAGGCATCTGTGACGCCTTATCGAATACCCATTCCAGCGAGGGTGACCAGTCATCAGGGTTGGCTAGGCGAGTGCCACCCTCCCGCCGGGCGGGGTCACACCAGAGTGCCTCTAGCTCACCAAAATCAGCGTCCTCGACAAGTCGGTGAAAAACCTCTGCGTTTTCTAGCGGGGCAAGGTTGTAGGCGGCCAACGCTGCAGTGGCCTCATCCGCTTCGAAAGCATGGACGCGAAGCCCTAAACCGGCAAAGGCGAGAGCGTCCCCTCCTATGCCACAACCGGCATCAGCGACGGACGTAATTCCAGCGGAGTGCATCCTGGCGGCATGATGGCTGGCAACACCTAGCCGGGTGGCCTGTTCAAGTCCCGGCTTGGTATAGAGCATCCGTGGGGCAAACTCACCGAATTTTTCGATGGCTTTGGCCCGCAAACCCAGCTGGTTCATCACAGCCCCCACCAGTTCTGGGGAATGCCCGGCTTTGCGCAGCGAGCTCACCATCGACACCACATCGTCACCAGATGAAGGGGGCGGGGTCGTAGCTAGAAGAGCCAACGCCTCGGTTGTCAGCAGGGCGGTTACCTCGCTTAGCTCCATAGACTCATTGTGACAGGTTGAGAGAATCTGGCACTCGTATTGCGCGAGTGCTAATACTTTCGCTAGGGTGGGACTAGCACTCTAATGGTGAGTGTGCTAACCCAAAGTCTCAGAAAGAGGTCAACCGTGTCGGTATCCATCAAGCCGCTCGAAGATCGAATCGTGATCAAGCAGCTAGAAGCAGAACAGATGACTGCCTCTGGTTTGGTCATCCCAGACACAGCAAAAGAGAAGCCTCAGGAAGGCGAAGTTGTTGCAGTCGGCCCCGGTCGCTTCGATGACAACGCTAACCGAGTTCCCATGGATGTTGCCGTGGGCGATCTCGTGCTGTACTCGAAGTACGGTGGCACCGAAGTGAAGTTCGGCAACGACGAGTACCTCGTCCTGTCAGCTCGCGACGTGCTCGCTATCGTCGAACGCTAAACGAATCAAATATCGTCACCTCGGGGCTCACACACTGTGTGGGCCCCGAGGTAGTTAACGCCCCACCCCGGGTATAACCTGATGCGGTGAGCGAGAACACAACCCGGCGCGATGGCTTTCTTTCCGCGCTTGCCGCTTATGGTCTCTGGGGCATGTTGCCTGCTTTTTTTGTTGCCTTGGATCCCAGTGGGCCGGTTGAAATCCTGGCTTGGAGAATCCTTCTTTCGTTGATTTTCTGCGTTATCTTGTTGCTGTTCATGCGGCGGTTGCCCGCGGTTGTTCGGTTACTTGGGCAAGGGAAAATCCTCGGACTTTCGGCTTTTGCCGCTGTTTTCATCTTGATCAACTGGTCGGTATATGTTTATGCCGCCCTCAATCAGTTCATCGTGGAGGCGGCCCTCGGCTATTTCATCAATCCGTTAATCACCGTGGCTTTGGGTGTGGTGGTGCTCAAAGAGAAGCTGCGTCCAGGCCAATGGGTATCACTTGGCCTGGCTGTGGTTGCGGTGATAATTCTGGCGGTGGGTGTGGGATCAGTGCCCGTGATTTCTCTCACGTTGGCCTTTTCTTTCGGTCTTTACGGGTTTGTGAAAAACCGCATGGGGCCTCGAGTGAAATCCCTCGATAGCCTCACTCTGGAAACGATGTGGCTTTCGCCCATAGCCATCGGCTTATTGATTTTTGTGGCAACCCGTGACGGATTGTCACTGGGCACCTTAGGTCTTACACATACCGCGTTGTTGCTCTCTGCGGGCGCAGTGACTTCGATTCCGTTGCTGTTTTTTGGGGCGGCTGCCAGGCGTTTACCCCTATCGATTATGGGGTTGATGCAATACCTCGCTCCGGTGATGCAGTTTCTTTTTGGAGTAGTCATTATGGGCGAGCCGATGCCCTTAGAACGCTGGATTGGCTTTGGGCTGGTGTGGATCGCACTGGCCATTTTGAGCGTTGATGCCCTCAGGCATCGGCGTAATCGGGTGCCGGTGGTCGAAAATCTATGATTGCCTCGGAATAACGCATAAAATCGATGCCATCCTGTTACCAGGATGTAACGAATTCAGCTTGTTTCCAGAGCATATTGCGCCTACGTTAGAGACTTGTGGCCGTGCACGTCATGGCCATTATCTAGATAAATAGTTAACCATCAATAATAAAGGAGCATCATGAGCGTAATTTCTAAGGCTGGGACTGGCTTTGCCATTCTCGCTGCCTCAGCGCTAGTGCTCAGCGGCTGTGCAGCCGCTGATGAAATGGCTTCTGAAACCACTGAGGAAGCCCCCACGGCTGCCGCAGAGGCTTTGGAACTACTGATCGGTACGGCTTTGCCGCAGACCGGTAACCTTGCATTCCTCGGGCCACCCGAAGAAGCTGGTGTAGCACTCGCTGTCCAGGACATCAACGACGCTGCAGCTGGCATCACCGTTGACGTTGTGTGGGGCGACTCCGGAGATACTGACAACAAGGCATATGAAACTGAGATTCCCCGTCTGCTCAACGCAGGTGTGTCGGCAATCTTGGGTGCTGCATCGTCAGGTACCTCCCTTCAGTTCATCGACCAGATTGTTGCAGCGAACGTAATCCAGTTCTCTCCTGCCAACACTTCGGCCGCATTCACCGACTACGAGGACAACGGTCTGTACTGGCGTACAGCCCCTTCTGACGTTCTTCAGGGTGAGGTGCTCGGAAACTGGCTCGCTGAAGACGGTCACCAGAACATCGCCATGATGGTTCTGAATGACTCCTACGGCACCGGTCTTGCTAAGTTCACCACGGAGGCCTTCGAGGCTGCCGGTGGTTCTGTGCTAGCAGCCCCTACCTACAACACGGGAGACACCAACTTCACCTCTCAGATCAACGAGGTGCTCGCAGTTGACCCCGACGCCATTGTCCTCATCACTTTCGAAGAGGCCAAGACCATCATTCCTGAGCTGTTGAGCCAGTACCCCTCCGACCAGATTTACATGGTCGATGGTAACCTCGCTAACTTCAGCGCTGACTTCGAGGCCGGCACCATGACCGGTGCGAAGGGAACCCTTCCTGGTCTGGACACCAACGTAATCGGTGACTTCACTGAGCGCATGAACGAGAGCTGGGTTGCCGCAGGCAACGCTGATCTCGGAGGTGTCTTTGCCTACGGTGCTGAGGCTTACGACTCAGTCGTATTGCTCGCGCTTGCTGCTCTTGCAGCCGGTGCAACCGATGGTCCTACAGTCGCTGGCAAGCTCCAGGAAGTTTCTGGCGGCTCCGGTGGTGGCGAGAAGTGCACCAGCTTTGCTGACTGTGCTGCCATCATCAACGCCGGTGGCGTTGCTGACTATGACGGCGTGTCCGGTCCCATCACCTTCAACGAGGTGGGCGACCCAACAGAAGCCAGCATTGGTAAGTACATCTACCTTGAGGACAACACCTACGTGCCTTTCGCAGGCTAGTAGCGAGTTGCCTCTTTAGAGGTATAGGCGTGGGCCCCGGGGAAACCCGGGGCCCACGTCCGTTTAACGCTTACGAAGCTCCACTCAAACCGGGAACAACAATGAGCCACCTCAGTGAGGTGGTCTGAGAAAACGGGGCTTAGGTTCCGAGCGTTCCGAGGTAGAGGTTGATGACCTTTGGGTCGGTCAGCAGTTCACGACCGGTCCCCGTGTATGCGTCAGTGCCCTGGTCGAGCACGTACGCGCGGTCACAGATCTGTAGGCATCGTCTGGCGTTTTGTTCCACCATGATGGTGGTCACGCCCGCCTTGTTGATCTCTGAGACGCGGATAAACGCTTCGTCCTGTCGGACTGGCGAGAGGCCAGCAGACGGTTCATCGAGTAGCAGTACTTTGGGGTCCATCATTAGTGCACGCCCCATAGCGACCATTTGACGCTCACCCCCGGAAAGGGAGCCCGCGCGCTGCTTCAGGCGCTTCTTGAGATCATCGAATAGGCCCACTACAAAATCCAACCGCTCTGCATAATTCTTGGGCTGTTGGAAGACCCCCATTTGTAGGTTCTCTTCAATAGTGAGGCTTGGGAAGACGTTGTTGTTCTGAGGCACCATTCCCACACCGCGCTCAACGAGCTTGTTAGCCTTAAGCCCCGTGATGTCATCCCCATTCAAGGTGATGTGACCCTCGCGAATCTTGACCTGGCCAAAGATGGCCTTCAACAGGGTGGACTTTCCTGCACCGTTGGGACCAATGATTCCAATGAGCTCGCCCTGGCGGGCTTCAATCGAACATCCGTTGAGGATATTGACGCCGGGAAGGTAGCCAGCGAAAAGGTTATCAACGTGGATTACGGGTGTGTTGTTATCGGCCATTTAGCTTCTCACTCTTCTCGTCCGACTTATTCGGAAATCTTCGGGATTCGACCGGTCACGGTCCCCAGGTCAACGTCTTGGTGGGAACCCAAATACGCGTCAATTACGGCAGGGTTCTTCATGACTTGATCAGCGGGGCCTTCCGCGACGACTCGACCTTCGGCCATCACCACAACCCAGTCGGCAATGTGACTGACCATGTGCATGTCGTGCTCAACGAAGAGCACGGTCATGCCCTCTTTTTTAAGATCAAGAATGTGGTCCAAGAGGGACTGAGTCAGCGCAGGGTTCACACCCGCCATCGGCTCATCAAGCATCACCAGTTCGGGGTCACTCATTAGTGCACGAGCCATTTCGAGTAGTTTGCGCTGACCGCCAGAAAGGCTCGCCGCAAAATCGTCTTTTTTGGTGTCGAGCTTGAACTTACTCAGCAAAAGCATTGCCTTCTCGGCAATCTCGTCGTCCTGTTTCTTCCACATGAAGGGAAAGAGTGAATTGAGAAAATTCTCACCTTTTTGGTCCTTGGCGCCGAGTTTCATGTTGTCGAGCACGGTGAGCAGACCGAGAGCTTTGGTGAGTTGGAAGGTTCTTACCTGCCCCATCTGGGCGAGCTTGAATGCTGGCACGCCGGCGATGTTTTTGCCGCCAAAGGTCCATTCCCCGGTGTCGGGCTTATCAAATCCGGTCAGCAAGTTAAACAGGGTCGTCTTACCGGCACCGTTGGGGCCAATCAGCGCGGTAATGGCACCACGAGGAATCTCGAGGTGGTCCACATCGACGGCGGTGAGACCACCGAATTGCCGACGAACGTGATCCATCGAGATGATGGGGTCCACTTTCTTTACTCCCGGCTCGATTGTGCCGATGTGAAGACCCTGAGTCTTTGTTACTTTGCCCGAACTGTTGTTACCTGACAAAGGTCATCTCCCTCTTATCGCCAAGGATTCCCTGGGGTCGGAATATCACCAGAAGAACGAGGCCGACACCGACCAACACAAAGCGGAGTGTGGCTGCCTGTTGGGCCGTCACCATCGGCAGAATTCCCGAGGACACCAGCGACGGGAGCAGGTTAGATAGGAATGCCTGGAGAACCCAAAATACGACCGCACCAAGCAGCGGCCCAAAAACCGTTGCCGCGCCGCCGAGTAGGAGAGCAGTCCACACGAAGAAGGTCAACGAGGTGACGTAGACGTTCGGATTGACCGCACTGGGAAGCGCATAAACAATTCCCCCGAGGGCTGCAATCACTCCACCGATAATGAGAGCCTGCATCTTGTAAGAAAAAACGTCTTTCCCAAGAGCCCGGACAGCGTCCTCGTCTTCGCGAATTCCCTTAATAACGCGGCCCCACGGGCTGTGCATGAGACGCCAGACGAAGAGCGCCGCGAGAGCAACCAGGACTACCCCAATAATCAGAACCCAGAATTCCACCTCGTTGTAAACCCAGGGCCCAAAGCCATACGTGCCCTCTGGGAACGGGTTAGAGGCCCTGAAGCTTGCGTGATAGCCAAAAAGGCCATCGGCGGACCCAGTGACCTCTTCAAAGGCCGTAGTGAGGAAAAGCAAACGAAGAATCTCGGCTGTCGCAATGGTCACAATCGCGAGGTAGTCCCCTCGAAGTCGCAGAGTAGGAACACCCATGACGATGGCGAAGAGCACTGATGCGCCCACTCCCATCAGGGCAGCCGCCCACCATGGCAAACCAAAGGTCAGAATTGAAATCGCGTAACCGTAGCCTCCAACCGCCATGAAGCCGGCGATTCCCATGTTGAGCAAGCCCGCAAACCCGAAGTGGACCGCAAGCCCCAACGCGGCGAGAGCAAAAGCCATCGTCGCTGGGCTCAACAGCGATTGGGCTGTGTTTGAGAGAATTGATCCCCAGTCCATCTGTGTCCCCTAACCTATGCGTTCTTTTCGGCCCAACAGGCCTTGAGGCCTGACGAGCAGAATTGCGATGAGTAGTACGAGAGCCCCGACGTACTTCAAGTCAGAGGGAATGACTAGGGCAGAGGTTTCGACCATGACCCCGACGATCAATGCCCCTATCAGAGCGCCGAAAGCGGTTCCCAAACCACCCAGTACCACCGCAGCGAACATCAGCAAAAGAATTTTCTCACCCATATCCCATTTGATGCCGGGTCGGAAGTAAGCCCACAAGATTCCAGATAGCCCCGCAAGCATGGAGGCAAGAATCCACACAATCCTGACAACTCGGTCGACATCAATACCCGAAGCGGCGGCGAGAGAAGCGTTATCCGAAATAGCTCGGGTGGCTTTTCCAGTGTTGGAGTAAAGAAGCCACAGCGCAAAGAGAACAATGACCACCAGGCTGATTGCCATGCTGGCAAGGTCAACCGTGCTCAAGGCGACTGCCCCAAAGAGTGGGATTTTGTTCGCACCAGAACCGGGCAACTGCATGGTTCCACCGCCAACGAAGAACTGGAACACGTAGCGCACAGCGAGAGAGAGTCCAATACTGACAATCATCAGTTGAACGAGCCCCAACCCTCTCGCCCGAAGCGGTTTCCATAGTCCTGCATCTTGAACCCACCCGAGCCCGGCACTGGCGGCCACCGCTAAGGGGAAAGCAATCCACAAAGGCAGAGACAACACGACGCCAAATGCGTAGGCCATCAGGGCGCCAAATGTGACGAGTTCTGCGTGCGCAAAGTTAGACAATCCTGTTGTGCCATAAACCAGAGATAAACCGATAGAAGCAAGTCCCAGCATCAAACCAAAATTGACGCCATAAATGAGCCGCTGAACGACTTGGTCGAACAAGCTGATGATCTGGCGTTCGCCTTCGCCGATAAAGAAGTTCTGGACCACACTGCCGCTGGGCCCAATCTCTGCCGACTGAGTAGCGCCACCCTCGAGGACAGCGATTCCTTCAGGCAAAGTCGACTCATCTAAAGTTACGTCGTAGGTGCCGCGCTCGGGGACTCCAATTACCCACTTACCGTCTGCGTCGGTGACCACTTCCGCGCTGTAACCATTGCCGGAAACTTCGATTCGAACTGAGGCGATGGGTTCCCCCTCGTTCTTTACGTTGCCAGCGATTCGGAAGTCGTATTCCTCACCAACCGTGTCCGCAAGGGCTGGGGAGGCAATGGAAGCTCCCATGAAGCCCAGGACGACGACCAGGAAAATCTTCATCACAGCGCCGAGCTTGCGCTCTGAGCGGTGGGTGACGGCTTGACTCACAATGCCTCCATAGGGTCGTGCACGAAATCGGTTCACGCCACTTCTCCTCGCGCCGCCATCGCCGCGTCCTGTGTTGGTCATTAGTTCTGTTTACGCCGCAGCGTGCACAGCGTTCCTATTATGCCGATGTATCGCACTGAGGTCGAACCGGTTACGATGTATTGAAACCAAATCGTTAGCTGTCTGGGCTTAATTTAGGCGAAAATCGGGGTCAGTTGATGGAAGTAAGCAATCCTTTTGGATTTGTTGGATTGACCTATGACGACGTTATGTTGCTCCCCGCGCACACTGATGTGATTCCCAGCGAGGCTGACACCTCGGCACAGCTGAGCAGAAATATTTTCCTCCGAGCACCATTACTTTCTTCCGCGATGGACACGGTGACCGAAGAGCGCATGGCCATTGCCATGGCGCGCCAAGGTGGTATCGGCATCCTGCACCGCAACCTTTCGGTTGAGGATCAGGCCACCGCGGTGGACAAGGTCAAGCGCAGCGAATCGGGCATGATCACCAACCCGGTCACCATCACCCCAGATGCCACCGTTGCCGACGTTGACAAACTGTGTGCGACCTTCCGGGTTTCTGGCTTGCCGGTAGTCGAAGGCGATGGCCTCCTGGTAGGCATCATTACGAATCGGGATATGCGCTTTATCCCCAGCGATAAAGCCCACACCACCCTTGTGTCCGATGTGATGACCAAAGGCGAACTGATTACCGGTCCGGAGGGAATCTCCCGCGAGGACGCCTTAGCTATTTTTGCCAAGCGCAAGATTGAAAAGTTGCCGCTGGTGGACGCAAAGGGTCGACTCAAAGGTCTCATCACCGTTAAGGATTTCGACAAGAGTGAAAAGTATCCCCACGCAACCAAGGATGAGGAGGGGCGTCTGCGGGTAGGAGCCGCCATCGGATTCTTTGGAGATTCGTGGGATCGCGCTGGTGCCCTGCGAGATGCAGGCGTTGATGTCTTAGTTGTTGATACGGCCAATGGCGACTCACGCGGAGTTCTGGACATCATTGCCAAGCTGAAAAAAGATCCTGCGTTTGCGGGCATTGACGTCATCGGGGGCAACATCGCCACCCGCAGCGGCGCGCAGGCCCTCATCGATGCTGGTGCTGATGCGGTGAAGGTGGGTGTGGGCCCCGGCTCCATTTGCACCACGCGTGTTGTTGCCGGTGTGGGAGTTCCTCAGATTACTGCTGTGTATGAGGCATCTCTTGCTGCAGCGCCAGCCGGGATTCCGGTCATTGCTGATGGCGGCTTGCAATACTCGGGGGATATCGCCAAAGCTTTAGTTGCAGGTGCTAATACCGTGATGCTGGGTTCGCTCCTGGCAGGAACGGACGAAAGTCCTGGAGACCTAATTTTCGTCAACGGTAAACAGTTTAAGAACTATCGCGGGATGGGCTCCCTGGGCGCATTGCAAACTAGGGGCACCAAGACCTCGTATTCTCGCGATCGTTATTTCCAAGCCGATGTGCCAAGCGACGAGCAGCTCATCGCCGAAGGTATCGAAGGCCAAGTGCCCTATCGTGGGCCACTGGCCTCCGTGGTGTATCAACTCTTGGGTGGCTTGCGCCAGTCCATGTTCTATACCGGGGCTGACTCGATTTCTGAACTGAAAAAACGAGGGAAGTTTGTCCGCATTACCCCAGCGGGATTGAAAGAATCCCACCCCCACGACATACAGATGGTCGTGGAGGCCCCCAACTACCGCGGCTGAGCCGCCCTGAAAGGCCAGAAACTGTGCATGAAGTTGAGATTGGGCTGACTAAACGCGCTAATCGCGCGTACTCCTTTGATGATGTTGCGGTGGTGCCAAGCCGTCGAACTAGGGATCCCGAGGATGTCTCGGTGGACTGGAGCATTGATGCTTTTAGTTTCTCCATGCCAGTAATAGCGGCGCCGATGGATTCTGTGATGTCACCTGCTACCGCAATCGCGATGGGAAAAATTGGCGGTTTAGGGGTTTTGAACCTCGAGGGTTTGTGGACCAGATATCAGGACCCCGAGCCCCTCTATGAAGAAATCGCGTCCCTGGCGGACGAGGAAGCAACGCGCGTCTTGCAGAGAATTTATGCCGAACCAATCAAGGTGGAATTGATTTCCCAGCGCTTGCAAGAAATTCGTGATGCGGGAGTGCCCGTTGCGGGCGCTCTTTCACCACAGCGCACCCGAGAGTTTTCCGAGACAGTGGTCAAAGCAGGCGTCGATCTTTTTGTGATTCGTGGAACGACAGTAAGCGCAGAGCATGTCAGCCAGAACCGCGAGCCGCTCAACCTTAAAGAGTTCATTTATGAACTTGATGTTCCAGTGATCGTGGGTGGAGCTGCGACCTATACCGCCGCACTTCACCTGATGCGCACCGGTGCTGCCGGTGTATTGGTCGGCTTTGGTGGCGGAGCGGCCTCCAGTACTCGGGCTGCTCTGGGAATCCAAGCTCCGATGGCTACTGCTATTTCTGATGTTGCGAGCGCCAGGCGAGATTATTTGGATGAGTCTGGCGGACGTTATGTGCACGTCATCGCCGATGGCGGTTTGGGCCACAGCGGTGACATGGTGGCAGCTATTGCCACCGGTGCAGATGCGGTGATGCTGGGGTCCACGCTTGCTCGCAGTTCCGAGGCGCCAGGCCGGGGATGGCATTGGGGCCCAGAAGCTCACCACCCCACGCTGCCCCGCGGTTATCGGGTCTGGGTGGGCCACGATGGGACACTCGAACACGTTCTTTTGGGACCTGCTCACAGCGCTGATGCCCGCACTAACCTGGTGGGAGCGTTGCGTCACTCGATGGCGACCTGTGGATATTCCGATCTCAAAGAATTCCAGCGCGTCGACGTGGTCGTTCACAGCTAATCTCAGCCCACTCCACGCCAACACCTTTAGCCTTAGCGGGATGAGAATGAGAAGGGTGAGCCCATGTGGCGCGTAGCACTGCGACCTCGGTGGCTCGCCGCTTTAGCGTTCGCTCTCGCGATGGCGGGTATTTTCGCAGCCCTGAGCCAATGGCAGCTAGATCGCAGTATTGAGCAGGCCAGCGTTGTAGAGCGCGACACCGAAACGGCTGTAGCTCTGAGCAGTGTTGCCACCCCTCAGAGCACTATTTCCACGGATGCCAGCGGTCGGAAAGTAACGGCCCAGTGCAGCTTTGTTCCGGGCGATGACGTGGTGATAACCCAGCGCTATTCAGAGAATCGCGAGGGTTCCTGGTTAGTGCGTCATTGCCAAACCCCTGAGGGTTATTCTCTGGCAGTGGCCGCGGGGTGGCTGGATGGTCTCGAGCGCACTGCTGAGACATTCGAAAAGAGCGCGGAGCTGATCGGGCGTTATGTTCCCACCGAATCTCCCCAAGAGTCTGATTTCTTAGCCGGTGAGAACCAGGTTGTTTCCGTTGCCGAGTTGATAAACCTGTGGGTGAAACCTGGGCCTGTTTATGGTGGCTATCTGGTCCTAGATCAGGCCCCGCAAGGGTTAGCCAGCATCGTGACAGTACCGCCGGAGACTGACCGCGAGCTTAATTGGCTCAATATTTTCTACGCTGCTGAATGGGTAATTTTTGCCCTCTTCGCTCTCTACCTTTGGTATCGACTGGTAAAAGATGTGTGGGAGCGCGAGCTCGAAGAGGCGTTAAGTAACTCCGGCTAAACTGAAGCCATGGCTCAGGATTTCTCTTCTCTTCGCTCCGTGGTGCCCGACCGGTTGCGCAGTGCGCTGAAGTGGTATCGGGTGAGCGCTTATGTCACTGGCATTTTGCTCCTACTTCTCACCATCGAGATGGTGGCCAAATATGGTTTTGGCTCCGAACTAGAAATGGGTGGCCAGCAGGGCTTTGTCGCCATGGTGCCCGATGGCACGGTGGCAGCGTTTAACGTTTCCTCGGCCATTTTGATCGCTCATGGATGGTTCTATGTGGTGTATTTGTTTACCAGTTTTCGCATCTGGTCCATCCTGCGCTGGCCTTTGTGGCGGTTTTTGTGGCTGGCATCGGGTGGTTTGTTCCCCTTCCTGTCTTTTGTTATTGAGCACTACGCCACCGCCTACATTCGCTCTCTCCTGGCCGAAATTAGAGGCGAGGAGTGACCGAAGTGACCGATTCCCCCAGACCGGTCCTTGTTGTTGATTTTGGTGCGCAGTACGCGCAGCTAATCGCTCGGCGGGTCCGAGAAGCCGGGGTTTATTCCGAAATCGTTTCTCATACGCTCTCTGCCCAGGAAATAGCGGATAAGAATCCGGTAGCTATTGTGCTCAGTGGTGGTCCCGCCAGTGTCTATGGCGAAGGCTCCCCAGCGCTACAAAAGGGCATTCTGGATATGGGAATTCCTGTCTTAGGTATTTGCTATGGATTTCAAGTCATGGCCCAAGAGCTCGGTGGCGAGGTCGGCCAGACGGGGCTTCGCGAATACGGCGCCACCACCGCCACAGTGAATCCCACACTGACCCCACTTTTTGCTGGTCAACCAGTGGAACAAAACACCTGGATGTCTCACGGTGATCAGGTTGTTGTTGCCCCTCCCGGTTTTGAGGTTCTCGCCTCTACTGGCGCAACGGCAGTTGCGGCGTTTGGTTCGCTCGAGCGGAAAATGTTTGGCGTTCAGTGGCACCCGGAAGTTCGCCATTCTGATCACGGCCAAGCAGTCCTAGAAAACTTTCTTCACCACATTGCCGGCTTGGGCAGCGAGTGGAATAGCGGAAATGTCATCGCCACGCAGGTGGAGAGTATTCGCCAGCAAGTTGGCTCGGACCTCGTGATTTGCGGCCTTTCTGGTGGGGTGGATTCCGCTGTTGCTGCTGCGCTGGTGCATCAGGCAGTGGGCGACCAGTTGGTGTGCGTTTTCGTTGACCACGGTCTACTTCGCCAGGGTGAGCGCGAACAAGTCGAACAAGACTTTGTTGCCGCCACTGGCGTGCGATTAGTGACCGTGGACGCCGCAGATCAGTTTTTAGCTGCCCTAGCTGGCGTGAGCGACCCTGAGACAAAGCGCAAAATCATTGGCCGTGAATTTATTCGCACCTTCGAACAAGCCTCCGCTGATCTCGTGGCCGAAGCCCAGGACGGTGGTAGCGAAGTAAAATACCTCGTTCAGGGCACCCTGTATCCCGACATCGTCGAAAGCGGTGGGGGCTCGGGAACCGCTGTGATTAAGAGCCACCACAACGTTGGCGGTCTACCCGATGATCTGGAATTTGACTTAGTAGAGCCACTGCGAACTCTGTTTAAAGATGAGGTGCGCCAGATCGGCCGGGATCTGGGTTTACCCGAAGCGATTGTCGCCAGGCACCCATTCCCTGGACCGGGTTTAGGTATTCGCATTATTGGTGAGGTCACCGCTGATCGCCTCGAGACACTTCGCCAGGCAGATGCGATTGTTCGGGCAGAGCTGACCCTTGCTGGTGTTGATGGCGAGATTTGGCAATGCCCGGTGGTGTTGTTGGCGGATGTTCGCTCAGTCGGCGTTCAAGGCGATGGGCGCACCTATGGGCACCCGATTGTGTTGCGTCCGGTGTCCAGTGAAGACGCCATGACCGCTGATTGGACGAGGTTGCCCTATGACCTGCTGGCCAAGATTTCTAATCGCATTACCAATGAGGTTTCAGAAGTAAACCGAGTGGTACTCGATGTGACATCTAAACCACCAGGAACTATCGAGTGGGAATAGTTCCTAGGCTGAGGCTCTCTTCACCAGCTCGGGCTGGAAAACAATCTTTCGTGGCTCCATTCCTGGGCTTTCTGCTTCCTCGCTCAAGAGCCTTAGCGCAGTTTGGCCCATGAGCTCGCTGGGTTGCCGGATAGACGTCAGTGGCACGATTGCTGAGGTGGCGAAATCAATATCGTCGTAGCCCACGAGAGCGATATCTTCAGGAACTCGGATGCTGCTGGCCGCTACGAGAGCTTGCAGCAGGCCAAGGGCGACCAAATCGTTGGCCGCAAAAATCCCATTAGGACGGTTCTTTGCCGGCATTTGAGCGAGGGCTTCCCCGATTCTTCGGCCCTCAAGTACCGTGGTGGCCCTAGTTTCAAAAATTTGGAGTTTCGTGCCCTTATGACCCGCGACGGCCTTTTTGGCACCGATCAACCTGTCCTTCACCTGGGTAATTTCAAGTGGGCCCCCTACAAAACCAATCTGTAACCTGCCCAAACTCATGAGGTGAAGTGTTGCGATATGCCCGCCCGCGATGTCGTCCACCGAGACCGAACTGAATTCCTCTTTCTGGCTCACCCGGTCCACCAGAACCGAGGGGATTCCAAAGTGTTTCAAGGCGCCCAGCCTGTCTTCAACCGCGCCGTAGGGAGAGATCAAAATGCCGCGGACTCGCTGTTCCTCAAACAGATCGAGGTAGTTCATTTCTCGTTCTTCGGATTCCGTGGTGTTGGCAAGAATCAGCGAGAAACCCGCCTTGGAGGCCTCATCCTCGGCGCCCCTCGCAATATCGGTGAAGAACGGGTTTGCCACGTCGAAAACCAACATGGCAATGGTTTTACTTGCACCCGCCCGAAGTTGCCGAGCAGCGTCGTTTCGAACAAAACCGAGAGCGTGAATTGACTGGTGGACTTTTTTGACCGTGGCAGCGCTCACCCTGCCGGGGTGATTCATCACGTTGGATACTGTTCCCACCGAGACTCCGGCATGGGATGCGACATCTTTGATGCTGGCTGACATCTTGACTTCGCGACCCTTTCGGTTGATGGCAGAGCCCCACTCTCTATTTCGTAGGAGCTGAGGCAGGATGCTTTGACAATTTCCAAACTCTTGTGACAAGGTTACAGTTATATTCAAATTGAATCGTTTCAACACGTGGTCTGGCAGGGCACCGCAATCACGCGGAGGAATCATTTTTCTCCGCTGGTTAGAGACAGTCCGGACACGGGGAATACGAAGCGCGAAGGCTAATTCGAGAGAGAAGAACACTGATGTTCACAGAATCCATGACGAAGATTTTAGAGGCTCAAGCCATCGAGCTTCCCTCCTGGGCCTTTGGCAATTCAGGCACCCGATTCAAGGTTTTTACGACACCTGGTACGCCGCGCAACCCTTTTGAAAAGATTGAGGATGCCGCCACGGTGAATGAATACACGGGACTTGCTCCGAGCGTTGCCTTGCATATCCCATGGGACAAGGTTGACGACTTTCAGGCCCTCAAAATTCACGCAGAAAACCTGGGGGTGAATTTGGGCACGATCAACTCGAATACGTTCCAAGATGATCAGTATCGCTTTGGTTCTCTTACTCACGTGGACAAAAAAGTCCGCCAAGCCGCCATCGATCACCATTTTGAATGCATTGACGTTATGGACAAGACAGGCTCCCAAGACCTGAAAATCTGGCTCGCTGATGGGTCCAACTATCCAGGGCAGGTTAACATCCGGGCCCGTCAGGATCGTTTGCATGAATCGCTTCAGGCCATCTACGAGCGCTTAGGGGATAACCAGCGGATGGTCTTGGAATACAAATTCTTCGAACCCGCTTTCTATCACACGGATGTTCCTGACTGGGGCACCGCCTACGTTCAGGTGCAAGCACTGGGAGACAAAGCCTCTGTTTGCCTAGACACCGGCCATCATGCACCTGGGACCAATATTGAGTTCATTGTGGCTCAGCTTCTGCGCCTGAGGCGTCTGGGTTCTTTCGACTTCAATTCCCGCTTCTACGCCGACGATGATCTCATTGTTGGGGCTGCTGACCCTTTCCAGCTTTTCCGTATCATCTTCGAGGTCTACCGCAATGGTGGATTCGACGAGGACTCCACTGTGGCGTTTATGTTGGATCAGTGTCACAACATTGAAGACAAGATCCCTGGCCAGATTCGAAGCGTTCTCAACGTGCAGGAAATGACAGCCAAGGTTCTCTTAGCTGATCTTGCTGGTTTGGAAAGCGCGGAAGTCTCCGGCGATGTCCTCGGTGCCAATGGCATTCTGATGGACGCTTACAACACGGATGTCCGACCGGCGTTGGCCGACTGGCGTGAGGCTCGAGGCCTGCCTCGCGAGCCCTTCGACGCATACCGGGCAAGCGGGCGTTTAGAAAAAATTGCGAAGGAACGCGTTGGTGGTCAACAAATGGGATGGGGAGCCTAGTGAAGACAACCGCTGCGGAGCTCGTCGAGCGTTCTCGGAGGCTGGGGAGTGACCCCAAGAACACAAATTTCGCAGGAGGAAACACCAGCGCGAAAGGTGTGGGTTTTGATCCGGTCTCGGGCGGAGACATCAGCCTCATTTGGGTCAAAGGCTCCGGGGGAGACCTTGGCACCCTCACCGAAGCGGGACTTGCAGTCTTGCAACTAGACAAAGTCCTCCAACTCCAAGCCGTCTATCCAGGTCTAGAAAAAGAAGACGAGATGGTGGCCGCTTTCGATTACTGCGCACACGGCAAAGGCGGTGCCGCTCCGTCTATTGACACGGCTATGCATGCTTTGGTTGATGCGTCCCACGTGGACCACCTCCATCCTGATTCGGGAATCGCTATTGCCACTGCAGCTGATGGCAAAACGCTCACCACCAAAATCTTTGGCTCCAAAGTGGTGTGGGTTCCCTGGCGCCGGCCGGGTTTCCAGCTGGGCTTAGATATCGCTGCCATTAAAGAAACGAACCCTGAGGCTATTGGTTGCATTTTGGGTGGGCACGGTATTACCGCGTGGGCGGACACGAGCGAAGAGTGTGAAGCTAACTCGCTGTGGATTATTAACACCGCACAGAAATACATCGATGAATACGGCAAGGATGCGCCTTTCGGGGCTCTAATGGCCGAGAACAAGGCCCTGCCCGTTCCCGCTCGGCGTGAACGCGCCGCCGCCTTAGCGCCTCTTCTGCGCGGACTGGCGTCGACAGATAAACGCATGGTTGGTCACTACACCGATGACGAGGTGGTTCTTGATTTCCTAGCTCGCAAAAAACACCCTGAGCTAGCGAAGTTGGGAACCTCATGCCCCGATCATTTCTTGCGGACCAAGGTTCGACCGATGGTGCTGGATCTACCGGCTGATGCGGATTTGGAAACCCTGATGGTACGGGCCAGAAAGTTGCATCAGAGTTACCGTGCGAGCTACGCCAAGTACTACGACAAGTTCGCCGATGCTGATTCTCCTGCCATGCGAGGAGCGGACCCCCTCGTAATTTTGGTGCCCGGAGTAGGAATGTTCTCTTACGGTCCGGACAAAAAAACTGCCCGTGTTGCAAGCGAGTTCTATATCAACGCGATTAATGTGATGCGGGGAGCTGAAGCCCTCAGCACATACAAGCCCATTTCCGAGCATGAGAAATTCCGCATCGAATACTGGTCCTTAGAGGAAGCTAAGCTCCAGCGCTTGCCCAAACCCAAAACTCACGCCACCAAGGTCGCTTTTGTTACTGGTGCAGCCTCAGGAATTGG
Organism: Microbacteriaceae bacterium BACL25 MAG-120322-bin65; assembly: GCA_001438965.1. Lineage (GTDB taxonomy): Bacteria > Actinomycetota > Actinomycetes > Actinomycetales > Microbacteriaceae > Pontimonas. Next base: position 26,879 of record LIAY01000004.1, read on the forward strand.
TAAGGCGATCGCCAAGAGGCTGGCTGCTGACGGAGCCCACGTCGTCATTGCTGACCTTGATGAAGCTAAAGCGCAAGCCGTAGCGGCGGAGATTGGCTCCAGCGATGTTGCGCTGGGGCTCGCAATTGATGTCCGGGACGCCCAATCTATCCGCGAGGCACTTGATGCAACGACACGCGCCTTCGGTGGTGTCGACATTGTGGTTAATAATGCAGGCGTTTCGTTATCTAAACCGCTGCTGGAGACCACGGAAGCAGACTGGGATTTCCAGCACGACATCATGGCTAAGGGATCCTTCCTGGTCTCGCGAGAAAGTGCCCGAATCCTCATGGATCAAGCTATGGGCGGTGACATCATCTACATCTCTTCAAAGAATTCAGTTTTCGCGGGCCCCAATAACATCGCTTATTCGGCAACTAAGGCAGATCAGGCGCATCAAGTGCGCTTGCTGGCCGTTGAATTGGGCGAATATGGAATCCGAGTGAACGGTATCAATCCCGATGGGGTGGTCCGTGGCTCGGGCATTTTTGCTAGCGGCTGGGGGGCTAACCGGGCCAAAACCTACGGCGTGAAAGAAGAAGACCTGGGTAGCTTTTATGCGCAGCGCACAATATTGAAAAAGGAAGTTGTGCCCGAGAGTGTCGCGGATGCGGTATCTGTCTTGACAGGGCCTGATTTGACCCTGACAACAGGTATGCACATGCCCGTTGATTCGGGAGTAGCGGCGGCGTTCCTGCGATGAGTTCGAGGGTACTTGCCGTAGACCTAGGTGCTACCAGTGGCCGAGTCATTGAGGCATCAATTGGCCCAAACCATCTTGACTATTCGGTGGTTCATCGTTTCCCCAATGGACCCCACGTCATGTCCGATGGATTGCACTGGAACGTTACGGCTCTGTTTGCCGAGGTGCTCACAGGCTTGAGCCTGGCTGCGAGCAGTGGCGGGGGAATCGCGTCCATCGGTGTGGATTCCTGGGCGGTGGATTATGGATTGCTTCAAAATGGCCAGCTGCTTGTTGAACCGTTTCACTATCGGGATGAGAGGACGCAGTATGGAGTAGAGCGAGTCCACGGTGCGATGCCTTTCGATGAGCTTTTTGTGGAAAATGGCCTTCAGTTCATGCCCATTAATACTCTGTATCAACTCGCTGCTGAAGATTGGCCGGGGCAATCGGGTAGCGCCGATGCCTTGTTGATGATTCCGGATCTCATCAACTACTGGCTCACTGGCGAGAGCTTTACTGAGATCACCAACGCATCGACTACCGGGTTATTAGATATCGCAACGGGAGATTTTTCGCCTGCGATTATTGACCTGACAGGGGCGAAACCTGAAATTTTTGCTCCCTTGATCGAGCCCGGGCACGTAGTGGGGAACCTGCTTGCTGAGCGCAGCGAGGCTCTGGGCTTCCGGGCACCCGTGATTGCCGTAGGTTCTCACGACACCGCCTCCGCGGTAGTTGCCGCCCCACTTGCTAGCGCCTCGAGCGCCTACATTTCTTGTGGAACCTGGGGCTTGGTCGGGGTAGAGGTGTCTAAGCCAATTCTGAGCGAGGCAGCTAGAGCGGCAAACTTCACGAATGAGCGCGGTGTTGATGGACGCATCCGCTTCCTGCATAACGTGATGGGCCTCTGGCTACTCAACGAGAGCGTCTCGCACTGGAATAAACTCGGCGACACTCGAGGGGTTGAGGAACTGGTGTTAGCCGCTAGCTCTTATTCGCATGCTGTCCCAGTTTTCGATGTTGCCGACCCCGTGTTTATGGCTCCGGGCGACATGCCAAGCCGAATTGCCAACTGGTTCTCTGAGCGGGGACTTGCCCACGGCCCCGATCCCGTTTTCGTGGTCGCCAGCATTATGGAAAGCCTCGCGCGTGCTATGGCAGAAACGGTCCATACAGCTGGCCTGCTGTCAGGAACAGACGTAAGGGAAATATGTATCGTTGGCGGAGGCTCGGCGATTCCCAGCCTGTGTCAGAAAATCTCAAATGCAGCAGGGGTGCCTGTTGTGGCGGGGCCTGTTGAGGCAACCGCGTTGGGAAATATTCTCGTCCAGGCTAGGACCATTGGTTTGATCGATGGTGACCTGGGGTCGCTCAGGGCACTCGTGAGGCGGACAGCTGATCTTGTTATCTATCAACCGCATATCGACAGGAAAAATTTTTATGGTTAAGCGTCGTTTTCCGAGGCCCTCGGAGTTGGCTCCGTTGTTGAAGTTTAAAGCGCCGACCCTGAACGGGCGCACACGTCGCCTGGAGGCGGCTCTGACGGTATGGGACTTGCGTACTATTGCGAAGTCTCGGACTCCCAAGGCACCTTTTGATTACTGTGATGGGGCGGCTGAGGCGGAGTTGTCTCTTTCTCGCGCCCGGCAGGCTTTTGAGGATGTGGAGTTTCAGCCGGCGATTTTGCGGGATGTGTCGAGCGTCTCTACCTCGTGGGATGTGCTGGGTGCTCCGGTTGCTTTTCCGGTGGGGATTGCGCCAACAGGTTTCACCCGGATGATGCACTCGGAAGGTGAGGATGCTGGTGCTGCAATGGCGGCGAAGTGGGGCGTTCCTTTCTCGTTATCGACGATGGGCACCCGCTCCATTGAGCACGTAAAGTCTGTGGCGCCCGAGGGCCGTAATTGGTTTCAGTTGTATATGTGGAAAGACCGGGAACGCTCGATGGAGTTAGTGGAGAGAGCCGCCGCTGCTGGTGTTGATACTCTCCAGGTCACCGTTGATGTTCCCGTTGCGGGGGCAAGGCTCCGGGATAAGAGGAATGGTTTTTCTATCCCACCAGCGTTGACGATGGGCACGGTGCTCAACGCGTTGCCAAGGCCGTGGTGGTGGTTTGATTTCCTCACCACAGAGCCCCTCGAGTTCGCGTCTTTGTCGTCCTGGCAGGGCACGGTGGCGGAGTTGTTGGATCACATGTTTGATCCCACCGTCACCTATGAGGATCTGGCCTGGATCAAGAAGCAGTGGCCAGGCAAACTCGTGGTGAAGGGTGTGCAGACGGTTGCGGATGCGAAAGCGTTAGCCACTTTGGGTGTGGATGCTATTTCCTTGTCTAATCATGGGGGTCGCCAGTTAGATCGGGCGCCGATTCCGTTTCATGTGTTGCCCGAGGTTGTCAGAGAAGTTGGTAAAGACCTTGAGATCCACGTGGACACTGGGATTATGTCGGGTGCTGATGTGGTCGCGTGTGTGGCTCAGGGTGCCCGGTTTACGCAGGTGGGTCGTGCATACCTGTATGGGTTGATGGCCGGTGGTGCTGCTGGTGTCGATCGGATGTTCCAGATCGTCACGGAGCAGATGACGCGCACGATGCGGTTGTTGGGGGTGTCGTCTTTGGAGGAGCTTGAACCGGGACACGTAACCCAGCTACAAAGACTTATACCCAGGACAGGTCGGTGATGGGTATTTTTTGGCTTTCGTGCGAAATTGTAACGATTCAAGGACAACCGTTCATTCTGGTCGAAAACCCCGCTGGAGTCTATTAGTGTTGTTTAAATTGAAACGATTCAAATCCGGAGGGGCTTGCAATGGTGCGCTCTAAAACTTCAGCCCGTGTTGCCGTGCTGGAAATGGCCCACGTGGCTAAAGCCTTCGGTGGGGTCCAGGCACTTGTCGATGCTGGTTTGGTTCTTTATCCCGGTGAGGTCCACGCACTACTGGGTGAAAACGGCGCAGGAAAATCCACATTGCTGAAGACCTTAGCGGGAGTTCACCGGTCAGATGCGGGTGAAATAACGCTTCACGGCAGAGCATTCGAGCAGGGAAGCACTCGAGATTCTATCGAGCAAGGTATCGCCGTGATTTATCAGGAGCCGAGCCTCTTCCCCGACCTCTCCTTGGCCGAGAACGTCTTTGTTGGTAGGCAGCTTGTCAGTGGTGGTTTAGTCGACTGGGCTGCGATGGAAAAAGCTTCTCGGGCACTCTTTGAGCGGTTGGGTGTGAATCTCGACCCGCACGCAAAGGCGCGGGGAATTTCTATCGCTGATCAGCAGATAGTCGAAATTGCAAAAGCTCTATCCACGGACGCTCGCATCATTGTTATGGATGAGCCCACTGCGGCGCTTTCGTCCCAAGAGGTCGAGCGACTTTTTAGCGTTGTCAGAAACCTTCGCGACCAGGGCGGTGCGGTTGTTTTTGTCAGCCACCGTCTTGATGAGGTTTTTGCCCTGTGCGATCGCATGACGGTGATGCGCGATGGTTCCACAGTTGGTACCTCGCTCATCCGCGACACTACGGATTCCGAGGTTGTGCGCATGATGGTGGGGCGCGAAGTCTCCGAGTTATTTCCTAAGCTTGAGCCCAGAATTGGGGACGTTGTCCTCAAGGTGGAAAATCTCGGACTCGCTGGGCAGTTCTCGAATATTTCTTTTGAGGTGCGATCCGGAGAAATATTCGCCCTGGCAGGCTTGGTTGGGTCCGGCCGGTCGGAGGTCATTCGCGCCATCTTTGGCATTGACCGGTATGACACCGGTTCGGTCACTATTCATGGTTCGCGGTTGGCGCCTGGAAGGCCAGCTGTATCGATGGAGCAGGGCATCGCTCTAGTCCCCGAGGACCGGCGCCAGCAGGGGTTGTTCATGGCCTCGTCGATTGCGCGAAATGTGGCGGTGACTATGTTGAAAAAATTAACTTCGTGGTTATTACTTCGACGCACGAGGGAAGAGTCGACGGCGGCGACATGGGCCGAGACGCTCCAGGTTAAATTTGCGAATTTGGCGGACCCCGTGGATAAGCTTTCAGGGGGAAACCAGCAAAAAGTGGTGTTGGCAAAGTGGCTGGCGACCGAACCCCGGGTCCTCATTGTCGATGAGCCGACGCGAGGTATTGATGTTGGCACAAAGGCTGAGGTACACAAGCTCCTGTCCCAAAAGGCTCAGCAGGGGATGGCCGTGATCATGGTGTCTTCCGAGCTACCCGAAGTCATGGGCATGGCGGACCGAGTTTTTGTGATGCGCGAGGGCCAGCACAGGGGAACCCTGGAGCGGTCTGAGGCTACCCCGGAAAAGATCATTACTCTTGCAACGGGTGGAGCGGTCGCATCGTGAACGCTCTCAAAAATCTCATTAAGGCCAGAGAAGTCCCGGTATTTCTTGCCCTCGTCTTAGTCATCGCGGTGGCGGGTATCGCTAACCCTTCCTTCCTTAGCGCCAGTGGGGCGCGAGACATTCTTTTGGGCGTTGCCATTGTCGCGATTCTGGCGGTGGCGCAAACCTTTGTTATTGTCATGCGCCATATTGATCTCTCGGTGGGCTCTCTCATTGGGTTCACGTCGTTCTTGATTGGCGACCTTTATTCGCAGGGCTATGGATTATGGGTCGGTCTGGCTGCCGCGCTCCTGGTTGGAGCGCTCGTCGGTGCAATCAACGGGTTTCTCGTTGCCTATCTTCGCCTCCCTAGTCTCGTGGTCACCTTGGGTGCGCTGTACGTGGTGCGCGGCATTTTCAACGATTACGCTTTTGGCCGCACGATTACCGCTGCGATGGTGCCCCCGGAAGTGGCGTGGATTGGCTTGAATCGCCTCGTCGGCATACCGGTGCTGTTTCTTATCGGATTGGCGTTGGTGATTGTCAGCGGCGTCATTATGCGCAGGGTTCGAGCGGCGAGAGACCTCTACGCAATTGGGTCTAATCCGGTTGCTGCCGAGTTGGCCGGTATTCCTGTTGCGAGGCGGGTATTTACGGCTTTTGTGATCAACGGTTCTATTACCGGTTTGGCCGGAGCGGTTATGTTGGGCCGGTTTAACGCGGCCAATGCAAACTCGGGCTTGGCGCTGGAGCTCATAGTCATAGCTGCGTGCGTCGTGGGCGGGGTCACCATCGCTGGTGGCTCGGGCTCCGTATGGGGGGCGTTCTTGGGTGCCATCCTGTTGCAGGCCATCACTCGCACGATCGGTGCTCTTGGTATCCCCCAATTCTGGCAGCAGGCTTTCAATGGCGCGTTAATTATTTTGGCCATCGCCTTAGATAAATACCTCAGCACGAGGGTTATGGCGACAACGATTATGGGGTCCAAAGATGAGTAAATTCAGCTTCAGCTGGGATAAAGGTGTGGGAATTTTTCTGATTCTTGCCGTCCTGCTGGGATCCTTGCTTTCGGACAACTTCGCTAACGTGAGCAACTTGAGCTTCGTTTTGAGGGATGTAACGGAATTCGCAATTATTGCTCTGGCGATGACTTTTCTCATAATTTCCGGTGAGATTGATTTGTCCGTTGCTTCGACTTTGAACCTCTCCAGCGCGAGCCTGGGTTTCCTTTATCGAGCCGGGGTTCCCTTTGAGTTGGCCATTATCGGCGGTTTGCTGGTGGGCCTTGCCTGCGGTTTGTTTAACGGGTACCTGGTCACTAAATTGGGCTTGCCGTCTTTGGCGGTCACTATTGCCACGTTGGCTTTGTATCGCGGACTCAGTTACGCCCTCTTGGGCAATAAGCCAGTAAATGAACTCCCTGAGTTTTGGATTTCTCTGGGTTATGGCCGCATACCTGGCACTTTTATCCCCTGGTCCACCATTCTCTTGGTGCTGCTCGTCGCGTTGGCTTGGTTTATTTTGCACAACACGCGTTATGGCCGTTGGACGTTCGCCATCGGAGTCAACGCAGAAGCAGCAAAGTTCAGCGGAATTCCTGTTCAACGCACAAAGCTTGCCTTATTCGCGATGACAGGATTGATGTCTGGTGTCGCCGGAGTCGTCTACACTCTCCGCTTCGCGAGCGCGTCGCCCGATGGCGCTGCCGGTTACGAGCTCAGCGTTATCGCTGCCGTCTTGTTTGGAGGGGTTTCCATCGCCGGTGGCGTGGGGACCCTCTGGGGCGTTATTGCGGCCGTGCTGTCGTTAGGGGTTATCCGTTCAGCTTTGCAACTTGCAGGATTTACAGCCAACTCCCTCCTTATTGTGAGTGGAGGGCTGCTATTGATTTCAGTTATCGCACCAAAGATAACTGAAGGCTTGCGAAACCGCCCAAGAGCGGTCAGCAAGAACAACACCAAGAAAACCATTCGAGAGGTGGAAAATGAATAACCGACTCATTAACTCGGCCATGAGGACCTTTGCCCTCAGCGCCGTAGTAGCACTCGGCATTGCCGGGTGCGCCAGCACCACAGAAACAGAGACAACCGAAGACACGACTGGCTCGTCAGAGACCACGACCGACGCCGGAGAGTCTTACCGCATCGCCATCATGCCGAAGGCCATCAACATTGGTTACTTCTCAGCATGGGACGAGGGCGCTCAGGCAGCTTGTGTCGAACTCGGCGCAACCTGTGACTACATCGGACCTAACGAGGCCACAGGCCCCGCTCAGGTTCAGTTCATCAACCAGGCTATTCAGGAAGGCTATGACGCCATCGTGATTTCGGCTGCCGACCAGAACGCTATCGTTCCGGCTCTAGAAGAGGCAATTGCTGCCGGGATCACCATTGTGACCTCGGACGCTGATGTCGCGGCAGAGTCAGCATCGGCACGTCTGGTGACGATCCTTCCTTCCGCAGCAGACCGTATCGGTACCGCTGAGGTTGACTGGATAGCTGAGGAAGTTGGCGAAGAAGGATCCGTAGCGATTCTTTCTGCATCCGCTACCGCTGCTAACCAGAACGTATGGATCGAAGCAATGGGACCGTACCTCGAAGCCACTTACCCCAACATGTCGTGGGTAGGCGGAAGCCTCGAGTCGGCCGTGTTCTATGGTGACGACGATGCGACCAAGTCCGTTGAGCAGTTCAACGCGATCTTGTCTCAGTACCCTGACGTAGCTGGCATCATTGCCCCCACCACTGTGGGTGTTTTGGCCGCTGCTCAAGAGAAGAAGGCCAAGGGCGCAACGGTTGCCGTCACGGGACTCGGTCTGCCTTCGGAAATGGCTCCATACATTGAGGATGGAACTATTGCCAAGGTTGGTCTCTGGAACCCCATTGACCTGGGATATGTAGCTGTGTATGCAGCTGTCTTAGGCATGCAGGGCGAATTCGATGGTTCTGTCGGATCGACCTTCACCGCTGGTGGGACCTCCTACGTAGTGATCGAGGGTGGCATTGCTTACCTCGGTGACCCGTTCACCTTCACCATCGACAACATTGCTACCTTCAAGGAGATCTACTAGATCTCTGGTAGTTAGCTGATCGGTCCGGGTGGCATCCAGAGTTTGGGTGTCACCCGGTGCCGTTAACAAGAAAGAAAGGATTCGAGATGCAACGCATTGGTTTTCGTCTCAAACTTCGCAAGGACACCCTCGACGAATATGTGGAACGTCACCAAGCTGTGTGGCCGGAAATGCTCGAAGCGCTAAGTGCCAATGGGTGGACCAACTACTCACTCTTTCTTGACCGTGACGACGCAACGCTTTTTGGCTATTTCGAGACCCCTGACTTGGCAGCGGCTCGCGCTGGCATGGCAGCACTCGAGATCAATACACGCTGGCAAACTCAGATGGCGAAATACTTTGAGGCATTAGAGGGCATGAAACCAGATGAGGGTTTCAAGCAGTTAGAAAGTGTATTCTTCCTGGCTTAGTCTGCCCAATATTATCCACTGTGGAGAGCCGCCCATGGTGAAGGACGAGACGGCGTTAGTTAGTCACCGCGCAAGATAGCGAGCAAGCGCAGGATTTCAACGTAGAGCCACACAACGGTGACCATGATGCCAAAGGCTGCCTGCCAGCCATAAACCCGGGGAGCTCCCTTTTCCACACCTGCTTTGATGGATTCAAAATCCATCACCAGTGAATATGCGGCGAGGAACACGACGAGGATGCCCAGTGGCACGCCCATAGGGATGCCAAAGATTTCTACGCTGCGCAAACCAAACATGCCACTGGTAGTGCCAAAGGCCATCAGGCCAAAGTTGACCAGAGAGAACACCACGTAGCCCAACATGGCAATGGTGACAATCCGGGTCATCCGTGCTGAAGTGCGAAAACGTCCACTGAGGAAAAGAAACAGGG